>NZ_JAVVLT010000075.1:0-3359 GCF_036224885.1 Marinobacter sp. OP 3.4 | reverse complement strand
AGGGCTTCTTCCCCACCGGTGACATCGGCACCATTGACCCGGACGGCTTCCTGCAATTGGTGGACCGGTCCAAGGACGTCATCAAGTCCGGCGGCGAGTGGATATCCTCCATCGAGCTGGAAAACGCCGCTGCCTCCCACCCGGAGGTGGCAGAAGCCGCTATAATCGGCATTGCCCACCCCAAGTGGCAGGAGCGCCCCTTACTAATTGCGGTGCTCAAGGATAACGCTACGATCGGCAAGGACGAGCTGATGTCCTTCCTCGAGGAGCACGTGGCCAAGTGGTGGCTGCCGGACGACATCCTGTTTGTAGACGAACTGCCCCATACGGCCACCGGCAAGCTGCTCAAGACCAAACTTCGGGAAGAGTACGGTGACTTCAAGCCGATCACCGCTGGCTGAGTTGGGATCCCGTCAGCCCGAAGGCTGGCGGGTTACATCACAGCGCTTATCTTGTTCACGGTGCTTTTCTTGATTGTACCAGCTGACTGCACCAAGGTCTGGCGGCCCATGCTGCTTCAGCACCCGGGCCAGTCAGGCGCCCGTTTCTCGTTAAAGGCAGCCATGCCCTCTTTGGCATCTTCTGTCAGGGCCATGGTGGCCAGCTGGGTTTCGGTATAGGCGATGGCCTGCTCGAAACTCATATCTTCAATGGCCTTCATGGCGTACTTGCCTCGGCGAATGGCGGTGGGAGACTTGTCCGTCAGGCGACTGATCAGCCAGTCCACCTTGGCATCCAGTTCCTCCGGCGCCACTACATGGTTCAGCAAGCCATGCTGAAGGGCTTCGTCGGCAGTGAACGGCTCTCCGGTGAGGGTCCATTCCCGCAGCACGCGCCGCGGTACCAGGCGCTGCATCAGGCTAAGTACCTGCATGGGAAACAGACCGACTTTCACCTCCGGCAGGCCAAATTTCACGTTGCTGTGGGCTACTGCCATATCACCCATGCAGAGCAGGCCCATGCCGCCCGCCATACAGACGCCGTTGACCCGTACGATACAGGGCGTGGTGGTATTCACCGCCAGCCGGAACAGGTCCGCGTACTCTGCATTGGGTTTTGAATAATCGAAGGCGAAACCCTGGCCCGGCTGCAGGTCACCGCCAGCACAGAACGCCTTTTCACCAGCGGCTGTGAGTACGATCACCCGGATCTCGGGATCCGATTCTGCTTTCAGATAGCCCTCACGAATCCGGGCAATCACGTCATTGTTGATGGCATTACGTTTTTCGGGCCGGTTGATGGTGATCCACAGGGCCGGCCCCTTCTGTTCCAGCAAGACCGCTTCTTGTTCAGACATCATGGCTCTCCTGGTTGATCAGTTGCTTTCAGCAGGGGTAGCTGTTTCGGCCGGGATAACCTCGGCAATCACCTTGCCAGCGGTGACCTGTTCACCTTCGCTGACCGTGAGCGACACAATCGTTCCTGCCACTGCCGCCACGTGGACGTGTTCCATCTTCATCGCTTCCAGCACAACCACCGGCTGGCCAGCCTCGACCGTATCGCCCTCACCGGCATGCAGGGCTACCACCCGTCCGTTCATGGAGGCGCGGATGACGCCATCACCGGCTTCATCCCCGGCAACGGCAGCCTCATGGGTATGGTCATCCACACGGTAGGAGTGACCGCGGTAGCGCAGGTAGAGGCGTGAACCCGCACGAATCATCTCGGCGGTTTCTGACAGGCCCTCGCAGGTGAACCGCACGCGGGCACCGTCCACGGCATCCAGCGTCAGTTCAGCGGCGGCGTCGTCCAGCTGAATCCGGAAGGTGCCATTACCCTGATTGCTCACCCGCGCGTCAGCGGCTTCCCCGCCAACACTGAAGCGGAAGATGATCGGCAGGCGATGGGTAATGGTGCTGATCGAGCCACCGTAGCTACCCTGTGCGTCGGTGGTATACAGCAGCACGGCGGCCAGTAACCGGGCCCGGTCATCGGCGCCCTGGTCCCTTGCCAGCAGTTCATCCTGGTGGTTATCAACGAAGGCCGTGGTCGCCTCCCCCTGGATAAAGGTGGGGTGCTCCAGGCAGGCGCTCAGAAAGGCCTGGTTGGTTTCCACGCCCAGTGCCGTAGCGTCCTTCAATCCGCTGACCAGGCGACGGCGGGCCTCTTCCCGGTCCGCCCCGGTGCTGATCAGCTTGGCGATCATGGAATCGTAGAAAGGCGGGATCTCGGAACCGGACTCCACCGCATCTTCTACCCGCAGGGTGTCAGGCATGTGCCACAGCGCCATGGTGCCACTCTGGGGCATAAACCCTTCGCTGGGGCTTTCGGCGCACAGACGCACTTCAATGGAATGGCCTTTCAGGACAATGTCGTCCTGACTCAGGGGCAGTGGCTGACCGGCGGCGACCCGCAACTGCAGCTCCACCAGGTCCAGTCCGGTGATGGACTCGGTTACCGGGTGCTCAACCTGAAGCCGGGTGTTCATCTCCATGAAATAGAAGTTGCCGTCCTGGTCCAGCAGGAATTCCAGGGTGCCGGCCCCCTCGTAATGGATGGCCTTGACCGCGGTAACGGCGGTCTCCCCCATCCGCGCCCGCAACTCCGGCGACACCGCCGGTGACGGTGCTTCTTCCACCACCTTCTGGTGACGGCGCTGGATGGAGCAGTCCCGCTCCCCGATGTAGACAGCATTGCCGTAACGGTCCGCCATCACCTGGATCTCGATATGCCTCGGGTTGATGATGGCCCGCTCCAGGATCACTTCCGGGTCACCGAAAGCACTTTCCGCCTCGGACCGGGCGCTGCGCAGGGCCGCCGGAAAGTCCTCCGCTTTCTCGACAAGGCGCATGCCCCGGCCACCGCCACCGGCGGTGGCCTTGATCATGATGGGGAAGCCCACATTGTCCGCTTCCCTTATGAGGCGTCCTTCGTCCTGGTCTTCACCCTGGTAACCGGGCACACAGGGCACCCCCGCATCCATCATCAGTTGCTTGGCACCCGCCTTGTGTCCCATGGAGACAATGGATTCGGCAGACGGGCCCACAAAGATAATACCCGCCTCCTTACAGGCTTTCGGCAGGCCCGGGTTTTCTGCCAGGAAACCGTATCCGGGATGGATCGCATCGGCGCCGCTGAGCTTTGCCGCCTCGATAATCCGGTCAATACGCAGATAGGAGTCCGCTGGCAGGTCACCGCCTATGGCCACGGCCTGGTCGGCCGCCCGGACGTGGCGGGCATTTCTGTCAGCGGAGGAATAGACCGCCACGGTCCGGTAACCCAGTTCACGGGCGGAGCGGATGACCCGGAGCGCGATTTCGCCCCGATTGGCTACCAGCACCTTGGTAAAGGGGGTCGGTTTGATTGCTGTTGTCGTGGTCATGATAGTCAGACACCGTTCTCATTCTTGGGGCGGGCGG
>NZ_JAVVLT010000074.1:0-3376 GCF_036224885.1 Marinobacter sp. OP 3.4 | reverse complement strand
GGATTATTAAAATCAGGCGAAATAGCCAACTGGACAACTAGGCTGACAGAGGGGGCCAGCTGCACTTTGCGAACGGTATTGCTGATCGTGTTCGTCGGGATGAGGCAGTGATGGCGCAGGTGAATAGCCACTCCACAGATCAGGTGATGCACGGACTGTTTCCGAAGCGACTCACGGATTTGGTTCTGGATTCCATGACGGATCATGAAAAGCTTTCTATGGAGATTTTGGAAAACGAGGACAATCAGAAAGCTTTTGCTTTACTCATTCTTAGGCTTTTGTCTCAAACTTCTGACCGTGAGAAGAACGGCACCTCATCGCTGTAGAG
Organism: Marinobacter sp. OP 3.4; assembly: GCF_036224885.1. Lineage (NCBI taxonomy): Bacteria > Pseudomonadati > Pseudomonadota > Gammaproteobacteria > Pseudomonadales > Marinobacteraceae > Marinobacter > Marinobacter sp. OP 3.4. Next base: position 3,048 of record NZ_JAVVLT010000074.1, on the reverse strand, counting down.
GCAGACCTTTAGGACCGTCTTGTTACCACGCTCATTAGATTGAGCGCTCCCGAGGATAACAATCATGTTGGTTGAAAGAAGAAGGTTGTTGGGAATTCTTTTACTAATACTCAGCGCCACTTGCGCAAGCGCTGACGATCTTACGATCGAGCACTGGTATGGAAAGAAATTCGAGAACGGAGTGCAGCCGTTTGGACTGGAGATGAGATTGAGGATCTTGAAGATGGTCGCTTCGGTTCAAGCATCACGGTCACGTGCAATAAGCAACATTCGACCTGCCAATACGCGATAAGTTACGGAGGCTGCGAAAGCGGAAAAATATATCCGGCGCTCTTCGTGTCTCCTCAGCACAGGGCACCTATTACTTTGCAGTGTCAGGTAAATGACACGAAATCCGGGCTGCGAATAGGCGAGCTGAACATTGATAGCGATGGAGCGCGGATGATCGAGCGCTCTAATGGATACTTTGAAATTGCTTTTCGTTCCCGCGACGACCCCGAGCGCCAGCTTATCAAGATAGCCGTGGCTCACACCAAGGGGCTGAAGCAGATTCGCGATTTCCTCCAGAACTAGCTGTGATGTATTCAGCCGGAGTTTGACTATTCCGACCTATCTGTATATTTTGAGGATACTTTCACCATTGGGTGATTGGCCGATTGGTTAACACCGTGTCAAGCACGTTCTGAACAAACCAGGCAAACACCGCTTTCCCAGCGATGTCCCGCCAGGTGTAGTTCTGAACAACTTGAGCAGTGCGTTTCGAGCGTTTCGTCACAGCACACCTCCAATCAGATGATACATCAAGGTACATTTGCGGCGTGCTGCCTACTCCTTTGTAGGTGGTTAGTAACTCATCGCTTGTTTCGATGGGTAGGTGGCATCGTAAGGTGTCGCTCGACGGTGACAATACAGACAAGCGGCCGCAGGATGCTTGTAGTCACCGGATCCAAAAAGGAAAGTATGTCATGGATGAACAGCAAAGCTGGTATCGTCGCCGCAGCTATGCTCATTTCGACCGCCCCATCTCAAAATCCCAAGCAAAGACTCTGGTCATGAATCCAGATCGGGTATCTCGCCATGCTTTTTGGCCTGTAATACTGAACCCCCAAAAGTCGATATCCATCAAGAGCGAAAACGGTCGAAGGGTTTGGCGAACCAAAATACGACCAATCGTTTATGCGGCCCACAGCGATGCTCACATATATGCCTACTACGCGAAATCCCTGGGAGATCTCTTAGAAGACCGGTACGCAAAGCTTGGGGGAGAGCACGTTCTCGCCTATCGAAGATTTAGTCCAGCGCGCTGCAATGTTCATTTTGCATATGAGGCGTTCACCGAGATTGCAGAAAATGAGGCTTGCGACGTAATTGCCATTGATGTCGAAGGGTTCTTCGATGCACTTGATCACACGCATTTGAAGGCTGCTTGGGCTGGTTTGCTCGGCACGTCTGAACTGCCTAGTGATCACTATGCAGTTTTCAAAGCCTGCACACGAGATACCGCGATTGCGGTGCCCAAATTAAGAGATCTTTTCGGAGGCGAGGTTAAACGACGATCTGGAATGACCGGGCGAGCGATTTGCACTCCAAAGGAATTCAGGTCGCTTGTGAAGCCACATCTCCGTTCACGGCATGATCTTGTATGGGAAGTTAAAGGCAAGCCTGCCCCAGCCTATCTCAAAGGGCAACCTGCGGGCATTCCGCAAGGGTTGCCGGTAAGCGCTGTACTGGCAAACCTCTATATGTATGAGGCTGATCAGTCAATTCAACAGAAGATTGGCAAACTAGGTGGGAGCTACCGCCGCTACAGTGACGATATCCTGCTTATTGTCCCCAAGGGAAGAGGAGCAGAAGCAGAACTGTCAGTGCGAACCGAATTGAGCAAAGTCCGACTTCAGGTCAACGCCGCTAAAACCGTGCGACGACGCTTCCTCCGTAAAGAAAGATCATTGCGCTCATTCTCAGTAGATCCTACTTTTACATTGCAGAACCCGAGCTCAGCTTCCTATCTGGGTTTTACGTTTGATGGCCAAGACATGAGAGTGCGCGACTCGACAATCGCGCGATTTATGATAAAAGCGCATCGGGCAATTGATCGCGCTCGAGTGGCCACAGTTGTGCGTGGTGAAACCCGGTTAAAGAAACGACAGCTATACGCTCGTCTGACTTCTCTGGGGTACGGTACAGCCTACGGTGATGCTGTCTACGACCAATCAAATCAGGTTCTTCCGAAAGGTGCTCCGAGACTGGGCTTCTTCAAATATCTCCAGCTAGCCGCCAAAGTTACCAATAGTGATGCGATTCGCACACAGATTCGACAGATTGAAAACCAAGTGTTTAGGGAAATAGACCGGGCTGAGAAAGGCCTCAAGAATCGTACCGGCTCTACTTGATCTGACAGCTACGGCCAACTGCGCATAATCTGAGGTTATGGTGAACAAGCCTTGAGGAGAGAGGGAGCCAGGCCTCTCCCTGGCGCGTCACACCACTGGGCAGGTGTCGCGTTTGCCTGGCATCCCTGCCGGCATTGAGCTTGGTAGGGCAGCCCAACCAGGTGTTGATCTCCTGACACACCTTCACATATTCGGGCGCTGTATCCACCATTGTCTGATTAATGCCAGTCAGTTCTGTGCAGAAACCGCTCAGATGGGGATGGCGCACGGGGCGCACCAGAAAAGACTTGCTGTCCAGTAGCGTTCCGCCACGAGTAGCCAGCGCACACCCAAACTCGATGATCTCCATGTTATGGATGCTTTGTGGCTGACCGGAGGGGACCTTTCGGCTTTCCCAGCAGGTCGCTTCTAAATCAATGACGAGAAGCGGTGAGTGATCATTCAGAGAAACCATCTGAAGCCTTACGTTTTTCGGTGTTAGTACTTTGCAGAAGTCCCAGCAATGTTGGGGGCGCCACTCAAAATCAATGAACCACTTAAGTTGAATAGTGCCTATATGGCCCCTTCGGTTAGCCTGCCATTTGAGAATTTCCGACCAAACTACTGTTAGTGGCCAATTAAAATGACCCACTACTGGCCATTAATTTTGACCCAC
>NZ_JAVVLT010000073.1:0-3404 GCF_036224885.1 Marinobacter sp. OP 3.4 | reverse complement strand
ACCACTTTAAGCCGCTTCTTCCTTCCTTTTACTGCCTTCTCATGAGAAATCCGGGTTAGATTGGTGTCGAGAGGACGTGTGTCGTCTTCCAGTATCTGCCGGACGGCTGCGATGGGGGTTTTGACGCTATGAGACAGGTTTGCGAGAGCGTCCCTGGAGCGCTCCAGTCGCTGATCTAAGGAGTCCAGCAACTGATTTAGTTGAAGAACCAGCGGGTGGAACTCCTCTGGCGACTGAACGTTGATTCGGGAGATCTCTCCGTCCTGGAGTCTTTTTAATGCGGCTTTGAGTGTGACAACCGGTCGCATGGACATCGTGATTCCGAACCAGAGCACGGCGACCAAGAGCATAATCAACAGAACTGATACTAGGGCGGTCCAGGCATGAAGTGCAGCTTGGCTGCGTTTCAGCGCACCCAGATCTTCAGAAACGATTACGACGATGGGTGTTTCACCGACCTGAAAAGACTTTCGGTAGGCGAGGATGTCTAAGGGAGTATCAGTGGTTTCGGCATCTTCTACGCGAACGGTTCCGTCTTCTTCGTTTTCAATCAGAGGCGTTAACAAGGGCTCCCAAGTATCGGGTGAAATGATGGTCTGTTCGGGTGTATGTATGGCAAAGGCATGATGAAAAACATCCTGGAAATAATCGCCCGTCTGGAGAGTGTCAACTTCACCATTCGCGTCGCGAATCTGGTGCTCAAGGAAAACGACTTCATCTTTCAGTCGGCTTTCAACGAATTCCCGAGACATTCGGTCGAGCAGCAAGCCATGGACCAACCACGCTACCCCCATTAGACCAATTCCGGCGGGCAGTAACAGCGCAAGCAAGGTTCCTTTTACGGACGCAGGCTTTTTAAGGAATCGCATTAAAAATGTACCCCTGGCCGCGTCGTGTTGAGATGGTTTCGCTGCCCACTAGCTTCCTTAACCTCCGAATATACGCCTCAATGACGTTTTCGCTCGGGCTATCATTCAAGTTGTAAAGCTGTTCCATTAGTTGTTCTTTGGAAAAGACGTGGCCAGGGCGGCTCATCAAACAACGTAGCAGCCGGAATTCGGTGCCGGTAAGTGTATGTTCCACGCCGTCGTCCATCTTGAGGCTCTGGCGGTTTTCGTCCAGTTCAAAGCGGCCGGCTTTAACCTGAGCATGGACCCTTCCTTCACTTCGACGCACGAGTGCGTTGAGGCGTGCGATTAGCTCTTCTGTCTGAAAAGGTTTTGCCAGGTAATCGTCTGCCCCGGCTTTTAAGCCGTTAACCTTATCCTGCCAATCGCCTCTCGCGGTCAGAATCAAGACCGGACAGCTGACGTGATTCGTTCGCCACTTTCTCAATACGTCCAGCCCGTTGCCATCAGGTAGACCCAGGTCCAGAACAACAGCACGGTAATCCTCTTGCTCACCCAGAACGACGGCTTCTCGGGCACTGGGAGTTGTATCAACGCTGAAACCTGCTTTTCCCAACTGCCTGACCAGACCCTCAGCAAGCAAGCGGTCATCTTCGACGAGCAGTAAACGCATGAGTTTTTCCTTCTATGTATGGTCCGTGGTCGAAAGTGTGACTGATTAACCTGAATTCAGCCTGAACGGAAAATAGTTCGAGTTTTTCAGAAAGAATTCAGGTTAGTGAGAGAAAGTAACAACCGATTCTGGACATTGCTCAAGATTGGGGCTCAATCCAGCAGTGTTTTCGCGAGTTTTATTTTACAGAGGATAAAAAGATGAATGCATCAAAACTATTCGTAGCGGGTATGGCGCTTTCAATGTCGGCAACAGCGTTTGCGGCTGGCGCCCATGATGGTGGCCACGGGCACGGCGCTACAAGCGGTGAACCTGGCAAAGCGTCGGAGGCCAGCCGAACCATAACTGTCGAGATGTACGACAACTACTACGAACCCGAAGAAATCAGTGTAAAGCCGGGTGAAACCGTTCGCTTCGTGGTGGAGAACAAGGGAAACCTCGTCCATGAGTTCAATGTTGGCACTCCCGACATGCACGAAGCTCATCAAGAGGAAATGATGATGATGGTTGAGCATGGCGTCATCCAGGGCGGCAAGCTGAACCACGACATGATGAATATGGATATGGGGAATGGCCATTCCATGAAACACGACGATCCAAACAGTGTTTTGCTGGAACCGGGCCAAAGTAAAGAAGTGGTTTGGAAGTTCTCTGATAAAGGCAATATCGAATTTGCCTGCAACGTGCCGGGCCACTATCAGGCCGGGATGTACGGTGAGGTCAATTTCGAGTAACTCGCTTAACTGAGGTCCGCGAGCGCGGGGCTGAGACACGTTTCTCGGCCCGGCTTCAATGACGTGTAGTTTGGAGCAACACAGATGAAACCACGCTTTTTGACAGGGCTTTTGAGCCTGCTGATGCCAGCCATGGTTATGGCCGGTGAGTACGACCTTACGGTCGACCGGGTAAAAATTGATACCGGCGATTTTGTGAAGGAAGGCATTGGATACAACGGCGCATCTCCGGGACCGGTAATGCGTTTCAAGGAAGGCGAGAACGTCCGGATCAACGTGACCAACAACCTGGATGAGATGACGTCCATTCACTGGCACGGCCTGATCCTTCCTTTTAACCAGGATGGTGTGCCTGGTATCAGTTTCCCGGGCATCAAGCCGGGTGAAACCTTTACCTATGAGTTTCCTATCCAGCAGGCAGGCACCTACTGGTTCCACAGCCACTCTGGTTTTCAGGAGCCGGACGGCGCCTATGGTGCCATTGTCATCGAGCCCGAGGGCCGTGAGCCATTCCGCTACGATCGTGAATACGTGGTGCAGCTGACTGACAAGCACCCCCATTCCGGTGACCGCATCATGCGCAACCTGAAAATGATGCCGGATTACTACAATCGCGAGCAGCAAACCGTTGGCGAGTTTTTCTCGGACGTGTCAAAAAATGGCCTGATGAACACCGTCAGTGACCGTATGGCCTGGGGTGGCATGCGGATGATGAAAGCGGACGTTGAGGATATCCATGGCTTTACGGGCTTGATCAACGGCAAAGGCCCGGACCAGAACTGGACGGGACTCTTTGAGCCGGGCGAACGCATTCGGCTGCGATTCATCAACTCTTCGGCCATGACCTACTTTGATATCCGGATTCCTGGTCTGGATATGACCGTCGTTCAGGCCGATGGCAACAACGTTCAGCCCGTTAGTGTCGATGAATTCCGGATTGGTGTAGCGGAAACCTACGACGTGATCGTACGTCCGAAGGATGAGCAGGCGTACACCATCTTCGCCGAATCCATGGGACGTTCCGGATACGCCAGGGCAACACTGGCCCCCGAAGAGGGCATGGAAGCGGCAGTGCCGCAACTGCGTGAAGCTGCCCGACTGACCATGGCTGATATGGGCGGTATGCCTGGTATGGACCATGGCAGCATG
>NZ_JAVVLT010000072.1:0-50143 GCF_036224885.1 Marinobacter sp. OP 3.4 | reverse complement strand
CTTGCCGGGTGGTGTGGGAGGGGCGGTGCCTTATGGCTCCCCCCTATCCCGATTGCGTCAGTGTCAGCGCAGGCTATTAGCCAAATGCCATTTTTCCCTCGCCATTGCCTGGATCATGACTATGATCGTCATCACCCAGGGAGCGCATTTCAGAGGACTTTATCACGGAGAATACGCTTTTTCTCATCGTCGGCAAACCGCTTCAGCACCTGGCGAATCAGTGGCTGGTAGCCAATACCGTTGATTTCCGCAATCATCTTAAAGTCCTCGATCAGGGACTTTTGCAGACGAATGGAAATTGGCTGAAGTCCCGCAGCCTCGTTAAGAGCCTGTTCATCTACAGATCCAGCCACACGGACATACTCTTCTGCACGGCCCAGTGAACCGTCTTCCCAGGCTTCCGGGGTGCTTCCGATTTTCTTGCTCATGCCGCCCTCCCCGTCGCGCTCATTTATCCCAGCTTATGCTTCACTGCCGATAAGCACTTGAGCGCGTTCACTTTCCTAAAAGTTTTGTATATACAAAGTATATACAAGGTCAGATTGGGTGCCAAGGTACTAACAAAGCGTCCGTCGCTGGGCGGGCTTTCTTGGTGCCCGTGGAGGAGAACCTTCGTGACCTGACCGCCCTTTCGCTTCCCTGAAGGGCGGCATCAGCCTCACCCGACGAGTGCCATCCAGGCGCATAAACCATCCCACCTGAAACAGTTCGTTAACGAACTGTTTCAAGAAAATCCACTCGCTGCCGATAAGGTGTGCACTATAGTAAGGCGAGCCCAAGAACAACATCAGGAGTAACCCCTTGAAACGCACGCTTTCCCTGTCATGGCGGCAGAAGTTCTGGCTGTTGATCGCGGCCACGTTCATCGGACTGGTGATGGTTGCGCTGGCGGCGCTGCGCGGCCTGGACCAGGTGTCCGAATCCTATGAGGCCCGGGCCACCGCGAACGCCTATGAGAGCGCCTCACTGACACTCTGGAGCGAATGGCTGAAGATCGAAAGCCTCAGCGCGTCACTGGAACCCGATGAGGTCGACACCTACCAGCAAGGGCTGAACGCCCTGGTGGAACAGGCCAGCCAGCTGGTGTCGCTGACCAACAACATCTCCGACGATAAAATCCAGTCCACCGCCCGGCAGATCAGGGAGCGGATTACCGCCTATGTGGAGCTTCGCCGGAACTGGCTTGAACAACGCCAGGCCCTGGGGCTGAGTTCATCGGAAGGTATCCGGGGAGAACTGGCCAAGGCCATGGACGAAGGGCTGCGGGAAATCAGCATCTCGATCATGAACGATGATATCGAGTTGGCCATGACCACCTACTCGGACTACCTGAACAACTTCACGCCGGAGGCTGCGGAGCAGACCCACAAGGCCATTGAGGGGATGCAGAAGGTTATTACCGACATGGACTGGGCAGAGAACGACCTGGGCCTGGCGGTGAAGACGTTTGCCCAGGCCTTTGAACGGGCCGAAACCCAGATCAACGCGATCCTCGACAGCGAGCAGCAGCTTGATGCCCTGGGCAACGAGCTGGAGGCCGTGATTGAGCAGCAGAACCAGTCCCTGGAAAGCGGCCTCATTGCCCAGACCATCGCCCAGGCGGAACAGGCCCGCCAGGCGTCGGCCTGGCTGATCGTGATCGTGTCGGTCGTGGTCCTTGTGATCCTGGTGGTCACCCTCACCCAGGCCTCCCGCACGCTGGTGAGCCGACTGCGTGATGCCGCCGGACTGCTGTCGCAGGTGGCCGCGGGTGACCTGAGCCAGCGCCTGCGCGTGGGAAGCAACCCCAATGACGAGTTCAACGCCCTGGGCAGTGCCTCCAACCAGATGGTGGATGATGTCTCCGGCGTCATCCGTGAGGTGCTCGACGGCAATCGTGACCTGTCCCGCCTGCAGGAAGAACTGCAACAGCTGGTCAACCAGATGAGCGCCAGCAGCGAACAGGTGGAAGCCCAGACCGAGCAGGCCGCCGCGGCGGTGCAGGAAATCTCCCACACCGCGTCCGATATCGCCAAGCTGACCAACACGGTGAACCAGTCCACCCAGGACGCCAACGAGGCGGCCCAGCACGGTGCCCAGGTGGTTCGCAATAACGGCGAGGTGATGCAGGATCTTTCCAGCAAGATTCGCCAGACCCATGGCCAGGTGGAAAGCCTGAGCAAGACCGGCGAGAAGGTGAACACCATTGTGGACACCATCAACGGGCTGGCCGAACAGACCAACCTGCTGGCCCTCAACGCCGCGATCGAGGCGGCACGGGCGGGCGAGGCCGGTCGTGGCTTCTCGGTGGTGGCCGACGAGGTGCGCTCACTGGCGGAGAAGACCGTGTCCGCCACCAGTGGTATCGCGGACATTGTCGACGCCCTGAACCGGGAAACCCGTGAAATCACCACCCTGATGGAGCAGGGCCTGAAGCAGGCCAGTGCCGGCGAAGAAGGCGCCGGTGAGGCGGTATCGGTGATCGAACGCATCACCCAGTCCATCCAGTCCCTGGCGGGTGATATGGAGCAGGTGGTCACATCCGTGGAGGGTATCTCCAGCACCACGGAGGAGATTGCCCAGAAAGTGGAGCATATTCACGGCCATACCCTGGAATCCCGTTCGGTGCGGGGTCACCTGGCCAACCATGCCCAGGCACTGGGACAATGCACCGACGGCCTCAACCAGGCCTCCTCGGGCTTCAGGGTGTCCTGAGCCCCGTCCGGATCAGGGGGCGGTCAGACCGGCCCCTGATCCGCCTGCAACCTCTCACCGTCAACCCTGTCCGCCCCCCAGCTCCGGTGGACCATGGCGGTGATCCGTTCGATTTCCTCGGCGGTTACCGCCTCCAGATTGCCCCTTTCCAGGGGATCGAAGTGGAAGATATACAGCCGCGAGGCGAACTCTTCGAACAGCAGTGATGCTTCCCCGAAACGCTCGCCGTTACCGGCGGTGCTGACGACGATATCGTCCCCCCAGTTCTGACCACTGTCGTTGTTGGGGTTGAAGAAATACACCCGCATCCGGTCCTGCTGGTCCAGGCCCACCCGCAGGATGGTAATGGCATGCCACCCGATAAAGCGGGCGGCGCTGTCGGTCACGGCAATGCCCGCCGGTTGCGGATGGATCAGCGGCTGGTTGCCGTTGTAGTAGGGGTGATAGCTCACGTAGAAGTGGCGCAGGAACCCTTCCAGGTCTTCCAACTGGCCACTGGCCACATCCACGTTGATCCGGAACCCCCGGCCCGACCACCAGCCGTGGAATTCAGGGTTGACCCAGCGATGGGGGTCGCCCTCCCGGTCCGCGCATAACCGGCCCATTTCGGCGTAGATGCGGTCCAGGTGCGGCACCACCAGCAGGGAGACCGGGTCCAGGTCCAGTGTGATCTCCTGGGCCACACCGGCCCCACTCTGGCGGGAAGACACCGGCTGCCCCTCGAAGTGCATGATGATCTCGTCGTCCCGGGCCGCCCAGGCCACCATCTGCAGCAGGTAGTCCGGATCGTTGTAGGCCCACATGGACAAGGCCCGTGCTGACTGGCAGGTCGGGTTGTTGCCCTGCCCCACCCCGAGCGGCTGCCCCATCATGGACAGTACACCCTGGATCAGCCAGGCGCGGGGATCAGGCACCGCACCGTAGGCCATACCAATCCTTTCACGGCTGTAGGGCGACAGGGGAAGCTGTACCTGGCGCCACAGGGCCGGTGCCACCGGGGGCTGGTAGAGGATGCCCCGCTCCAGCATCAGCGCCAGGCCATAGAGCCCCTGGCATGTTGCCGGGTAGATGCCCTGGTCGACCATGGCGTGCACCAGTTCCTGGTAGCACAGCAGGCAATCCCGCCCCGTACTGGAAAGTCCCAGGGCCTCGGACAGGAGTGTCGGCGAATGTTCCAGCAGGTAGCGGACAAGCTCACCATGGTAGGGGGACACCAGGCCGGTATCGTGCATGGCCCGGGCGCACCCGGTGGCCTCACTCTGCAGGGCGACGTTATCCATGGCCGCCAGCCGTTCCCGGTACACCTCGACGCCGGGGTCTTCCCGGCAGGCCTGGGTCGGACCGAAAAGGCTGCTGATCAGTCGTTCGGCACCCTGGCCACTGCTGCCCAGGTCAATGTCCGGATTGTTACGGCAGACAGCGATCTGGGTAATCATCCGGTGCACGCCCGCCACCTGGATCGGGCGCTGGTTCAGCACCCGCCAGATCTCGTCGATCAGGCGGTCGATGATGTGCTCGTAACCGATGCGGTCGGCCAGGTGACGGATAACGCCGCGGCTGATGGTGGCCAGCTTTCCCTGCTGTTCCCGCTCGGCTTCCGTGGGCACCCCGAACAGGAGTTCTAGGTTGATGGCCAGCACCTGGGCCAGGTAGTGGTGGGCCTGTTCCGCCGACAGGTGGGGATGCTGGTAGTCCGCCTTGGCAATGGCCAGCAGCCGAAGCTCGCTGAGGGCCTCGATCACCACGGTTTCCATGTGCGGGCTGCGCAGGGAATAGGTGGTCAGGGACGGCAGCAGGATCTGGGGATCAGCCCAGTCGGAGCCCTCGAACACCCCACATTGCTCAATCGCCTCGGCCCGGGCTTCCACGGCGGCACAACCGCCCTCCACCATCAATACCTGGCGGGCACTGTCGATCAGCCGGGGCATCTTCGACAGGCGCGAGAACGCCGGACTGGACGACACCCGTTCTATGGCCTCGTCCAGGCGCCCGACCCTGACCGCCAGCTTCTGTTCCGTATCACCCGCTGGCGACTGTTCGTTGTTATTGGTCAAACCCGAAATCCTTGGGGCGTTCCGCCCTTCGCCAGTACTTCAGGTTGATTATACATAGAAGTCCAGCTCCTCCTGATGTTTCAGCAGGTCCCTCATGCGGTAGGGATCGTCCCCGAAGAAGTAGACCAGCCCCCAATGGGTCCCGAAGGCGGTGCGTTTGGTCACGGTTTCCTCCAGCGGAGAGGTCAACTCGTGGGACTCGAAATACTCGTGATCCTCGGTTTCCTCCGGCATTTCCAGTTTGCTGACCACCCGGCGACGCGGATAGACCCCGAAACAACCGGCGTAGCCCTTGGCATCCACCACCTCTTTCGGGAAGAAGGCCTTGACCTCCTCTTCCGTGGTTTTCGGGTCAAACGTCATGATCAGGGCCTGGTAGGCGTTGAAGCCATAGGCCCGTTCCAGCAGCTCAAACACCTTGAACCCCGGCGGCCGGTAGGCCACCTCACCGAAGTACATGGTGCTGTCGCTGGTCACGAAATACTCCGGGTGAATAAAGCCGAAGTCGATATCGAAGGTCTTGATCAGCTTTTCGATCTCGCCCCTGATCTGGTCCCGGTATTTCTCCAGGTCCGGGGTGGCCGGCACAAACACGGAATAACCCAGGGTCACGTACTCGGAGATATTCAGGAAGGCAATCTTGCCCTTGTGGATCCAGGCCTCGACGGCAAACTCCCAGCCGTCCAGGTGGGATTCCATCAGTACCGGAAATTCCTCCTCGGGGATGGTATCCACCTCATCCGGCGTCCGGATCACCCGGTGTCCCAGGCAACCGGCCTTGTCGAAGGCCTTCAGGTGGATCGGGTCGTTGGGGTCGCCATCCAGTTTCAGCAGGGTCTGGTTCACCCGCTTGAGGAAACGGATAACGTCCCCCCGGTCGTGGGCCTCCTCAAAGATGCCGACCCGGATTCCCCCGAGTTGGGCCCGTCGCTTCATCAGGGCCTTGTCCCGCAGCAGCATGGCCTGGCCAAACAGGCGGGGCTTGTCCATCAGCACCGAGTTGATGGCGCCGGCCCATTCCACGGTCTCCTCGAACAGCGGGATAGCCACGTCAACGCCCATGTCCTTCAGGGTTTGCGCAATCTCCACCGAGCGGTCATTGAGCCGCTCGAAGTTCCAGGGAATATAGGGAATGTCATGCTCCTTGCAGTAGGCTTCCGCCCAGTCCGGCGCAACGACGACATAACGACGGTCGAAGGATTCGGCCGCTTCCACGGCGCTCAGACTCCAGCCCAGGAAGGCCACGTAACCCTTGTCGGGGTTAAAGTTCGATTCGCGTTCACTCATAACGGATTCCAGTCATTTGGGATATAACGCTTCTGTCAGGATAGACCAGAATCGGCCGTTCCACTTGGCCGATAAACGGCAGAAAGCGGAAAAAACAAAGACTTATCAGACAGCTAGCACAGAAAGCAAAAGAAACAGACCGGTTGGCTATAAAAACGCGGGCTGGATAACCAGAGGGGATATAACGGCAGGCAGATGGATGGGCCCGGGCCGGCAAACCACCGACCCGGTACCGGACGACCGATCAGTCTTCCCTCAGGCGGAGGGTGTTCAGGGTGCGCTCACGCACACGGGTAAGCAATTCCTCGTCGTCCACCAGGGACTGGCCGTAGGAGGGGATCAGCTCACGCAGGCGCGCCTGCCATTCCTCGGTCTGGACCCGCTCGGAGAAACAGCGGTGAATGACATCCAGCATCGCGTGGGCCGCCGTGGACGCACCGGGAGAGGCCCCCAGCAGGGCCGCCAGGGTGCCATCCTTCGCCGCAACGATTTCGGTACCAAACTCCAGCTTACCACCACCGTCCTGGGTGCGCTTGATGATCTGTACCCGCTGGCCGGCATTCTGCAGCTTCCAGTCTTCCTCCCGGGCGTCCGGGAAGAAATTGCGCAGGGACGCCACACGGTCACCGTGGGACTGGAACACCTCGCCGATCAGGTACCGGGTCAGGTCCATATTGGTCCGGCTTACCGACAGCATGGGGCGCAGGTTGGTGGGTTTGACCGAACCGAACAGGTCGAATACCGACCCCTTCTTCAGGAAGCGCGTGGTAAAGCCGGCAAACGGGCCGAACAGCAGGGCCGGTTCGCCATTGATAATGCGCGTGTCCAGGTGGGGCACCGACATGGGGGGTGCACCGATGGGAGCCTTGCCGTAGACCTTCGCCCGATGCTGCTCGACGATATCGGGCTTCTGGCAGACCAGCCACTGGCCGCTGACCGGGAAGCCGCCGTAACCCTTGGCTTCGTCGATCTCGGACTTCTGCAGCATGGGCAGGGCGCCGCCACCGGCACCCAGGAACACGAAACCGGCCTCGACCTTCTTCTGCTCGCCGGTCTTCTGGTCCTTCAACTCCACCTTCCAGCGTCCGTTCTTGCGCTTGCGAAGGTCGGTGACGGGGCTGCTGAGCATCAGCTCAAAATTGGGGGTGCTCTCCAGGTACGTCACCATGCTCCGGGTCAGGGACCCGAAGTCCACATCGGCACCATGGCCAATGCGGGTGGCCGCCACCTTCTGCATGGGATCCCGGTTCTTGACCACCAGGGGCATCCACTGCTGGAGCACCTCCGGGGACTCGGTGTATTCCATCTCACGGAACAGGTGGTGGGCCTTGAGCTTCTCGTGGCGGCGCTTGAGGAAACGGACACCGTCATCCCCCCAGACAAAGCTCATATGGGGCGTGCGATTGATGAAGGACTTGGGTTCCTGGAGGATCCCCTGCTCCACCAGCCAGGACCAGAGCTGGAGGGAAACCTCGAAGGAGGCATTGATGGTCAGTGCCCGGTCGATGGTCACGTCACCGTCATCGCCCTCAGGGGTATAGTTCAGCTCACAGTAGCCGGCGTGGCCGGTCCCTGCGTTGTTCCATCCGTCTGTGCTCTCATGGGCCACGTGATCGAGACGTTCAACCATGACGATGTCCAGGGACGGATCAAGCTGCCTGAGCATCATGCCGAGAGTGGCGCTCATGACGCCACCGCCGACCAGCACTACGTCTGCCTGTCTTACAGCCATTTGCTAGTCACCTTAGCGAGTTGTCGAACCTGTCGGGGCCGCCACGATCAGCAGCGGTTCCCTGAAAAGGAGGCCATTATCCCCTTTTTGGGGGGGATAACAAAATGCTGAGCATGACAATCATTTGCAAAACAACAGACATGCTCCTGGGAATTCCGGCGTTGGCGCTATCATCCGTGCTAATACGTACGGAGTCATCGCAACTTTAGTCGGATGGTCTGGGAAAACGCCAGATCCTGCCATAGGGGATTACCCCGGTGCTTACGTTTGACGCGCTTTTGCGGTAACGTCTGCCACCAGTCACTACGACCGTGATAACCGGCCCGTTCAGTGGCATAGGAGTCTGAGCTTCCAACACAGGAAATATTGATGCTGCTTGCCTTGCTCGCTATTGTCGCAGGCCTTGTCCTGCTGGTCTGGAGTGCGGACCGATTCGTGGATGGGGCCGCGGCCACCGCCGCCCACCTGGGTATGTCGCCCCTGCTGATCGGCATGGTGGTCATCGGGTTTGGCACTTCCGCACCGGAACTGGCCGTGTCCGCCATCGCCGCCACCGACGGTAACCCGGGGCTGGCGCTGGGCAACGCCTACGGCTCCAACATCACCAATATCGCGCTGATCGTGGGCCTGGTGGCTCTGGTCAGCCCGATTGAGGTTCACTCGCAGATACTCCGCAAGGAACTCCCCATCCTGATCGGCATTACCCTGCTGGCCGGCTGGCAGCTCCTGGATGGGCAGCTCACCCGCCTGGATGGCTGGGTGCTGCTGGCGGTCTTCGCGGTCATCATGGGGTGGTCCATCATCCAGGGCATCAAGGGCAAGGGTGACCCCCTCGGAGGCGAGGCAGAAACGGAGCTGGCCGCCCATCCCATGCCCCTGCCAAGGGCCCTGATGTGGCTGGTCATCGGACTGGTGCTGCTGCTGGTCAGCTCGCGCATGCTGGTGTGGGGAGCGGTGTATGTCGCCCAGTCCCTCGGTGTCAGTGACCTGATCATCGGCCTGACCATTGTCGCCATCGGCACTTCATTGCCGGAACTGGCCGCCGGCATCGCCTCCGTACGCAAGAAAGAGCACGACCTGATCCTGGGCAACATCCTCGGCTCCGGGATTTTCAACACCCTCGCCGTGGTGGGAATCGCCGCGGCCATTGAGCCCATGGCCGCGGAATCGGTGGTCCTCTACCGCGACTGGTCGGTGATGATGGCCGTCACGGTGGCGTTGTTCCTGATGGGGTACGGTGCCCTGGGAAGCCGGCGCATTATCCTCCGCTGGGAGGGGGCGGTGCTGATGGCGGCCTACATCGGTTACACCGGCTACCTGGCCTCCACCGTTGTCAGTGCGGCAAGGGCCACCGGGCTGCCGGCCCTGTAACAGCCTTCCAGTGCCCCGTCAGTGAACGACCCGAACGGGGCACTGTCACGCCTCACCGTCACCCAGCAGGTCTTCAAGCTGGCTGCGCACCTGGGCCATCAGCTCCGGTAGCTGCTCCTTGGTCATGCCCGAGGTGTCGATCGGTGTGCCGACCCGCACTTCCACCGGCTGGCCCAGGTTGATCTTCCAGCTCCGGGCCTGCAGGACCCGGTGGATACCACAGATCGCCATGGGCACGACCACCGCCTCGGTATCCAGCGCCAGGTGGAAACACCCTTTCTTGAAGGGCTGCAGGCGGGCGTCCGATGATCGGGTACCCTCCGGCGCCGCCCACAAGACGATGCCACTTTCCATCATCGCCCTGGCCCTCGCCAGGTCCTGAACGGCGCGATTGCGCTGGTGGCGGTCAATGGAGGGAAACTCCGCCGCGCGCATGGCCGGTCCCAGCAGTGGAATACCGAACAGTTCCTTCTTGGCCAGCATGCGGACCGAGCCGGGCATGGACACGAATGTCACCGGGATATCGTAATGGCTGGCATGGGTGCTCATGATCATGTAACGCCGCCCGTCACCGAATTCCGGCACTTCCCCCCGCACCGTCAGATTGGCCCGGACCATGTGCAGCAGGGTGGTCGACCAGCCCCGGGTATAGGCGTCCACCGTCTCCCGGTCCAGCCGGCGAACGGCGGCACGCCCCAGGATCAGCAGGCAATACAGGGCGGTCAGCCCGCAGGAACCGAGAATGACCACCACCCGCCTGAGCAGCGTCGCCGATTCCGTGAGTGGATTGGATCTGGGTTGCATGGTGGGACAGCTCCTGCCGGGCCGGGCGCCCCGGTCAGGTCCATTGTTTGGCCGTACGGAACGCTATTGGAAAAGCGGGGAATTATAGCCGGTGGAGCCAGCCATGATCCAAGGGGTGGTCGTCCATTTCTTGATCACCCGCATGTATCTCACCACAACGATGGCCCCATTCACCTCGGGGGCGCCCCCATGGTGCCGGGAGATTTGACGCCGGAAACGTCAGGACGGGAAAGACCACATGTCACCCCTGACCTGGTTGACAGGGATGACGTAACGCAAGGGGCAACCAACCTACTCCGGGCGGAATTCCATAGCCACGGAGTTGAGGCAGTAGCGCTGCCCGGTCGGGGGCGGGCCATCCGGAAACACATGGCCCAGGTGGCTGTCGCAGCGGGGGCAGCGGATCTCGGTCCGGGTCATGCCCAGGCTGTTGTCCTCCAGATAGCGGATGTGGTCCGCATCGAAAGGCTCGAAAAAGCTGGGCCAGCCGGTGCCGGAATCGAACTTGGAGCGGGAACTGAACAGCGGCAGGTCACACAGGCGGCAGTGATAGACACCGTTCTGCTTGTTATCCAGCAGGGTGCCGCAGAACGCCCTCTCCGTGCCGTGGTCCAGCAGGACCGTACGCTCCTCATCGGTGAGGTTGGCCGCACGGCTGTCAATCTCACTGGGAGACAGGGGGGTCAGGTCGTATCCTGAAGCGGATGTGGTCATAGGTTCACCTCTGTTGGCAAGCCGGCTGGCCCCCTCACCCTTGTCCAGGCTGCCGGATCAGGCCTGCTTGAGCCTGTCCGGGAAAATTTCCCTGACCTTCCTGAGCTTGGGTGCAGCCACCGCCATGATATAGGGCTGCTGGGGGTGCTTGCCGGCAAAGTTCTGATGATAGTCTTCCGCCGGGTAGAACCGGTCCAGCGGTTCCAGGGTCGTGGCCACCGGATCGGGGTACACGCCCGCCTCGTCGATAAGGCGAATATAGTCCTCGGCGACCCGCTTTTCCTCCGGCGACGAGAAGAAAATGGCCGATCGGTACTGGGGGCCACGGTCATTGCCCTGCCGGTTCAACTGGGTCGGATCATGTGCCACGGAGAAGAATACCCGTAGCAACTCACCGTAGCTGATCACTGCCGGATCGTACTGGATTTCCACCGCTTCCGCATGCCCGGTCCTGCCGGTGCAGACCGCATCGTAGTTGGCGGAGTCGGCGTCGCCACCCGTGTAACCCGACACAGCCCCCTGCACTCCATCCAGGGCAAGGAAGACCGCCTCCACGCACCAGAAGCAGCCGCCGGCGAACACCGCCGTGGCCAGGCCGGCCCCCGTCGATGGCAGGTCATGTTCAGGAACCGGGAAACGGCTCCTCGGAATGGTCAAGCCTGGAACGCTACAGGTCGTACTCATTGCCTGCTTCCTCCTATGCTCAGGGCCTTCGACAGCGTGCCCTGTTCCGGGTTCCCGTGACCAGGCACGCTGCGCACCTCAGGTGACCATTCTGTAACCTTTATGGCCTTATGGCCAGCCTTATTGCGGGGGTTGTGACCCGGTCGCGATCCTGCCTGGCACTTGAACCACAATCCGCCCCTCAAAACAGTACCGCGCCGGCCAATGCACTGATCGGTGCCAGTACCCAGACCGGCACCCTGGCAATGGCCAGTGCCCACCAGGTGGCCAGAATGAAGGCGACCCCCGCCGGCGAATGCACCGCGGACGTCCATACCGGATCGAACAGGGCGGCCAGCAGCAGGCCCACCACGCCGGCGTTGACGCCAGCCAGCACCGACCGGGCAGTCTCATGGTGGCGCAGCCACTGCCACAGGGGTAACCCGGCGAACACCAGCAGCACGCCGGGCAGGAACACCGACAACAGGGCCACGAGGGCGCCCCAGACACCGCCATTGACGCCCCCCAGGAAGGCGGAGAAGGTGAACAGCGGGCCCGGCACCGCCTGCGCCACACCATAACCCGCCAGGAAGGTGTCGGCGGGCATCTGGCCGGAGGCGACAAAGCCCTCCTGTAACCAGGGCAGGACCACATGCCCGCCCCCGAACACCAGTGCCCCGGAACGGTACATCTCCGCTGCCAGCCAACCCATGGAGCCCGGTTGCGACGGCAGGAACGACACCAGCAGGAGCAGGCCGAACAGGACCACAAACACCATCGGATGCCGTCCCTTGACCGGCAGCGACAGGGATTCCTGCTGCTGGCCCGATGGCACCTTCAACATCCACGCCGCCAGCCCCGCCATCGCCAGTGCCACCACCTGCATGGCCGCCGATCCCGCCACCAGCAGGATAATGGCCACCATCAACGCCAGCCCCTGGCGCGTCCGGTCCGGGCACAGTTTTCCACCCATCTGCCACACCGCCTGGGCCACCACCGCAACCACAAACAGCTTCAGGCCGGCGACCCAGCCACCCTCGGCGGCATCCGGCCAGACCCCGAGCCCGAGAGCGAACAGGGCCATCAGGATGGCGGATGGCAGGGTGAAGGCCAGCCAGGCCGCCAGCGCGCCGACGTAGTGCCCCCTCAGGAACCCGATGGCGAGCCCCACCTGGCTGGACGCCGGCCCGGGCAGCAACTGGCAGAGCGCCACCAGTTCGGCATAGGCGCTCTCGCTCAGCCATTGCCGGCGGCGGACAAACTCATCGTGAAAGTAGCCCAGGTGGGCCGCGGGTCCGCCAAAGGACGTCAGGCCAAGGCGAAGGAACACCAGGAACACGTCCCGGAATGTGGATAACACGTCAGTGGATCTCCTGTGACAATTCAGGTTACGGTGAGGACAACTCACATTGTCGATTCATGGTTCAGCAACCATACTGATTCCCAGACCCCTGTAAAACCGACGGAACCGGGCACTGATCCATGACTGCACAGGCGCCTGCCCCCAACGATGAAGACCTGCTGCGATACCGGCTCAGCCTCCGCCTGGGGCCGGTGCACGCCCGCCAGCGACTCAGCATAGAACAGGAGACGGAACAGCGGGTGACCGGCCGCGACCGCCGCTCCTTCCACCTGGAAAACCTCTATTCCGCCCACGGTTTCATCCGCACCTGCCTGAAGCTGTCCGGGCTGCTGGGGCGGGGCCAGGACAACAGCCGTCGCCTGACCACCGTGGAGCACCCATTCCGGATCGCGTCCCTGCCCGAGGCCTTCGAGGGATTCCGCATCCTTCATCTCACCGACCTCCATGTGGATATGGACCCGGAGAACCTGGACGCGGTGCTCCGGCAGATCGAACCGCTGGATTATGACCTGTGTGTATTGACGGGGGATTACAGGAAGCTGACCTGGGGACCGGTGGATGCGGCCCTGGAAGGCATGGCACGGCTGCGGGAGGCCATAAAGGGCGAGGCCGTGGCGGTACTGGGCAACCATGACAGCATCCGCATGGTGCCCGGCCTGGAGGATATGGGGTTCCGCCTGCTGCTGAACGAACACCACTGCATCACCCGGGGCGACCAATCCCTGTTCATTGCCGGCGTGGACGACCCCCACTTCTACAAGGTCCACAACCTGCAGCGGGCCGGTGATGACATTCCCGAAGGCGCCGTGTCCATGCTGCTCAGCCATAGCCCGGAAATCTGGCGCGAGGCCGCCCACGCCGGTTACGACCTGTTCCTCTGCGGTCATACCCACGGCGGCCAGATCTGCCTGCCCGGCGGCATCCCCGTGACCCTGGATGCCAACTGCCCCCGCGCCATGGGCCGGGGTTACTGGCAGCACAACGGCATGCAGGGCTATACTTCCCCCGGCGCCGGCACCTCGGTGGTCAATGCGCGCCTGAACTGCCCGCCCGAGGTCACCATCCATGTGCTGACACGGGGGCCGGAGTAGCTGCGGACATTAGTGCGGCCGCTTGCGGATACCCAGCCGATACAGCAGTGGTGAGGACAGCATGTTGCCAGCCACGAACAGCAGCACTACCCCGGTCGCCTGCCAGGCTGGCAGGTCCAGGGAGGCCCAGGCATAGGCCACCGGAAGCACCGACTCCGGCAACTGGTCCAGGCCCGAGGCGCGGGCACTGGCCTCAAGCCCCATGCGGCGCTTGATAAAGCTGCTCAGCAGGTCGCCCCCCAGGGCCAGGGCGGCGAAGATGGCCCCGAAGGCCAGGTCCAGCCCCACCACCGGGGCAAACGCCGTGCAGGTCACGAAACCGGCCACCAGCCCCCGCCAGGTCTTGCTGGCGCCCAATACCGGCTGGCCATCCCGCCACCGGCGCCCCCCATCCACGGCACCGGAAAAGCGATGACTGGCCAGCCTGGCGGCCACAACGGGCGAGCCATTGGCGAGGATCAACAACACCAGTAACCAGACAATGATCATTCGCCGACGCTCTCCCTTGCCAATGTTTTCCGGACTCCTGACCGGTCAGTCCTTGAGGCCACCCTTTGTCAGCGCCAGCGGGTTGAGCAGTTTTTCGAGCCTGTCGCGACTCAACCCACTTTTCTCCTCGGCCACCTCCATGATCGACCGCCCGCTGGCGTAGGCCTCCTTGGCAATCTCCGCGGCCTTCGCATAACCGATCTCCGGATTCAGTGCCGTCACCAGCACCGGGTTCCGGCCCACGGCTTCATCCAGGGTTTCCTCGTTCACGGTAAAGCCGGCAATCACCTTGTCCCCCAAAAGTCTCGCACTGCTGGCCAGCAGCCGGCTCATATCAAGCAGGTTGGCGCCCACCAGGGGCAGCATCACGTTGAGCTGGAAGTTGCCGGACTGGCCGGCGATGGCAACCGCGCTGTCCAGCCCCATGACCTGGGTCGCCACCATGGCCACGGACTCCGGAATCACCGGGTTGACCTTGCCCGGCATGATGGAGCTGCCGGGCTGCAGGGCCGGCAGGCTGATTTCCGCCAGGCCGTGGATGGGGCCACTGTTCATCCAGCGCAGGTCATTGGCGATCTTCATCAGCACAATGGCCATGCCCCGCAACTGGGACGACAGGTGCACCGGCGCGTCGACGGCGCTCTGACCCACGAACTTGTGCTCCATTTCCCGGAACCGGAAGCCGGTAAGATCATGCATGATCTTGACGAATTCCCCGGAAAAGCGGGTATCGGCATTCACGCCAGTACCGACAGCGGTTCCCCCCTGGGGCACGGGCAGCAGGTCCTCGCCACAGTATTCCAGGCGTCGGCTCACCCCTTCCAGTTGTTCCCGCCAGGCCCGCAGCTCCTGCCCCAGGGTGACCGGCATGGCGTCCATCAGGTGGGTCCGACCGGTCTTGACCTGGCCATTGAGCAGGTTTTCCCGCTCATAGATACAGCCTTCCAGGTGGGTCAGCGCCGGCAGCACCTGGTTCTGCAGCGCCTTGACGGCGGCCACGTGGATCGCCGTGGGAATGACGTCGTTGGAGCTCTGGCTCATGTTGACGTGATCATTGGGGTCCACCGCCAGCTCTTCAGTGCTGGCCAGATTCGCGATCACCTCGTTGACGTTCATGTTGGTGCTGGTACCGGACCCAGTCTGGTAACGATCCACCGGGAACTGGTCCTCGAATCCCCCCTCAAGGATGCGGTTACAGGCGCCAACGATGGCCCGGTGACGATCATCATCCAGGTGCCTGAGCCGGTGATTGGCCCCGGCCGCCGCCTTCTTGATCAGCACCACCGCCTCGATGAAGCCAGGCGGCATCGGCTGGCCGCTGACCGGAAAATTATCCACAGCCCGCTGTGTCTGGGCCCCCCACAGGGCGTTGGTCGGTACCTGCACCTCGCCCAGGCTGTCTTTCTCGATTCGGGTATCGCTCATGACGTGCCTCCTTTCCTGACGTCAGGAATGTCTTTCCATACGCATACTTTTAGCCATTGGGTCTGAAGGCGGCAACTACAACCAGGAAAGAAAAAAGGCCGACAACCACGTCGGCCAGAGGAGAGTCATGGTACGGGACCCTATGGCCCCGAACCGGAAGTGCTAACCCTTGCAGATCGGCGAAGAGGGTCAGAAGAAGCCCAGCGGGTTGATATCGTAACTCACCAACAGGTTCTTGGTCTGCTGATAGTGCTCAAGCGCCAGCTTGTGGGTCTCCCGGCCGACGCCGGACTTTTTGTAACCGCCAAAGGCGGCATGAGCAGGATAGGCGTGATAGCAGTTCATCCACACCCGGCCCGCCTGGATACCGCGGCCCATGCGGTAAGCGCGGTTGGTGTCCCGGGTCCAGACGCCGGCCCCAAGCCCGAATTCGGTGTCATTGGCGATAGCCATTGCCTCGGCTTCATCCCGGAAGGTGGTCACTCCCACAACCGGTCCGAAGATCTCCTCCTTGAAGACCCGCATACTGTTGTCCCCCAGGAACAGAGTGGGCTGGATATAGAAGCCTTTGCCGAATTCCCCGCCCAAGTCCTCCCGGTCCCCGCCAATGAGCACTTTTGCCCCTTCCTCCTTGCCGATAGCCAGGTAAGACAGGATCTTGTCGAACTGCTCCTTGCTGGCCTGGGCCCCCACCTGCACATCCGTGTCTAGGGGGTTGCCGCGCTTGATTGTCCTGGTGCGTTCCACCACTCGGGCCATGAAATCATCGTACATGCCTTCCTGGATCAACGCCCGGGATGGGCAGGTGCATACTTCGCCCTGGTTGAAGAATGCCAGCACCAGTCCCTCCACGGCCTTATCGATGAATTCCGGCTCGGCATCGAGGATATCGGAGAAATAGATGTTGGGGGACTTGCCGCCAAGCTCCACAGTGGAGGGAATGATGTTCTCGGCTGCGTATTTCATGATTCGCGCACCCACCGGCGTGGAGCCGGTAAAGGCGATCTTGGCTATTCGGCTGCTGGTGGCCAGGGGCTGTCCGGCCTCGGTGCCATACCCGTTGACGATGTTGACCACACCCGGTGGCAGCAGGTCGCCAATCAGCTCCATCAGCACCAGGATGGAAGCCGGGGTCTGTTCCGCTGGCTTGAGCACGGTGCAGTTGCCCGCAGCCAGGCATGGTGCCAGCTTCCAGGTGGCCATCAGCAGTGGAAAGTTCCAGGGAATGATCTGACCCACCACCCCCAGTGGCTCATGGAAGTGATAGGCCACCGTATTGGTATCAATCTCACCCAGATGGCCTTCCTGGGCCCGGATGCAACCTGCAAAATAGCGGAAATGATCAACCGCCAGGGGAATATCGGCGTTGAGGGTTTCGCGGACGGCCTTGCCGTTGTCCCAGGTTTCCGCCACGGCCAGCATTTCCAGGTTCTGTTCGATGCGATCGGCAATCTTCAGCAGGATATTGGAGCGCTCTTGCACTGACGTACGGCCCCAGGCCGGCGCTGCTTTGTGGGCGGCATCCAGCGCCAGGTCGATATCCTCGGCGGAGGAGCGGGGAATACGGCAGAAAACCTCCCCGGTGACCGGGGTAATGTTGTCGAAATATTGTCCCTTTACCGGTGCGGCCCACTCGCCGCCAATGTAGTTCTCGTACTGGTTCTTGAAGGAGACGACTGCGCCGTCCCTGCCCGGTTGTATGTAGATCATGGTGATCACCCTTGTTGTTGTGGTCGGGATCGTCACAACTCCCGGGGCGGGAGCTGTCGCCTCCACACTAGCCATTCACCGGGCTCACCGGTATCGTTCCTTGGCCTTGCCGGGGTCCTTCTTTAGTACTACGCCTTTGGTAAAAGGACGGTGCCAACAGGAAGGCATTCAGGGTATTCTTGACAGCATGCGGGCTTTCGATCAGACAACCTGATAATAAAGAGATCGCCGATGACCCCGTCACCCCACATCCTGGTCGTGGATGACCATCCGCTGTTCCGTGAGGCCATGGCGCTGGTCATCCGTGCCGAGCTGCCGGACAGCCGGTTATCGGAAGCCAGCACCCTGCCGGCGGCCCTGGACATTGTTGCCCGGTCCCCGGCACCGGACCTGGTGCTGCTGGACCTCAACCTCCCGGGTGTCCTGGGACTCGACGGCCTGGCCAGCATCCGCGACGCGCTGCCCGACACCCCACTGGTGATCATTTCCGCCGAGGAAGACAAGCAACTGGTATTGAGGGCGGTCAATGCCGGCGCCGTTGGCTACATTCCCAAATCATCACCCCGGGAACGAATGCGCCAGGCTCTCCGGCAGGTGTTGGAAGGCAACATTTATCTCCCTCCGGACATTATTCGGGGATCGCCTTCTTCAGCCACCTCCGCCGGTAGTGGACCACCGCTCTCGGACGCAACCCTGGAACGGCTGACCGACCGCCAGCGACGGGTCCTGGAACGCATGGCGCTTGGTGAGAGCAACAAGCAGATTGCCTGGGCACTCAATATCACCGAAACCACCGTCAAGGCACACGTCTCCGCCATCCTCGGCAAACTGGGCGTGACCAATCGGGTACAGGCGGTTCTGGTGGCCGGGGAGTGGCTGGAGCGACAAAAATCCCGGCCAGCCCTCTGAGTGTTCAGCGAGTGCCGTCGAACAGGGGTATCGATATACCAAACATGGATCCGTGCCCCGGCCGCGACACCATCGTCACCGGGTGGTCCAACAGGCTGGCAATGCGGTCGACAATCGCCAGCCCCAGCCCCAGGCCAGAATCCGGGGCCGCATCCTGTGGCCGCGCCCGGCGGAATTCCTGGAAGATCTCAGCCTGCTGGTGACCGGGGATACCTGGCCCGGTATCCCATACCTGTATCTCCATGTTCCGGCCACGGCGCCGGCAGCCCATCAGAATGCGACCGGATCCAGTATAGCGAAGCGCATTGCTGAAAAAGTTGCGAATCACCCGGGCCAGCAGCCGGGAGTCGGACCACACCTGCCCGGTGGCGGACACATAGCGAAACCCGAGCCCCTTGCGGGAGGCCAGTTGCCCGAACTCCCCAGCCAGATTGGCCAGCAGGTCCCCGAGGCTGAATACGGATGGATCCGGCTCAATCACCCCGGCATCCAGGCGGGCGATGTCAACCAGCGTACCCAGCAGGTGGTCCACGTCCTCAAGTGAGGAGCCCAGTGAACGCACCAGTCCTTCGGCACTTTCTGGCAAGCCTTCCTCCCGAAGGGCATCGGCAAACAATCGGGCCGCATTCAGGGGTTGCAGCAGGTCGTGACTGACTGCCGCCAGGAACCGGGACTTTGCGTGGTTGGCACGTTCCGCCTCGGCACGGGCCTGCTCCAGGGCACTGTTACTCTCCCGCAGGTCGTCCATCAGCTGGTTGAGGGCCTCGGTGCGTTCCCTTACCTGCTCCGCCAGGATGACGGAATGCTCGAACACCGAATACGGGTCCAGGGTGCGTGCGGACCCGGATTCCACATGGGAGATCAGCGCATCGCGGATCTTCCGCAGGCGGGCGTTCTCCGCCTCCAGCTCGGCGGTACGGGTACCACGGCGGGTGGTCATGGCCGCCCGATGACCACACCGGTGAACGTCTGATTGAGGTGGACCCCATCAAACTGTTCACCGTAAGTGCTGAACCCCAGCACCCGGTGCTGACGGAGAAATTCCGACAACCGGGCAACCTCGCCGGCCTGCTCGGCTTCCAGTCGACGCAGGAAGCAGTCGCAGCCCAGGGTGACCAAGGGCTTGCCCACCGTGGCCTCGGCCTGTTCCAGCCGCAGGCACAGGTCGTCCCGGAGGGAGCCTGGCAGCATGGGGGTGAGCACGATGCCGGTTTCCACCGCGCAGTAGAACGTCAGACTCAGATCGGCGTTGACACGCTGCACCGAGCGGGCAAAGTACTGGTCGCCAATTCTCACCGCCATGGGTTTGCGGGCAAAGACCTCCCGGTCCAGATCCCGGGGCGACACCCCGACAGCCCGGGCATAGGCGACAGCCGCCGGTTCGGCATTCAGCTCGTGTACCGTGCGGGTCTGGCAATCCGCGGCAGTGACCACCAGCTTGTCGCCGGTTGGTGCCAGGTGGTGGGTGGTAAACACCTGGAACTTCAGTGGCGTGTTGACCAGCAGCACCGTGGCCGCGCCGCTATGGAAGCGTCCTTCATGATAAACGTGGGTATTGGCCAGACGTTCGTCATCGCCGGCGGAACCACCGAACTGGGGAATGGCACCCAGGGCGGCATTAAGGGACGATAGCACCAGTTCCTCCCGGCTGGACAGGCCGTCCAGCAGGGTGATGGCGAACGTATTGTCCCGTACCGACGCCAGATCCGCCTGTCGGCATCCATGCAGCAGGCGCTCAACCAGCCCCTGGGCCTGGGCCAGGTCGAAGTGGTCGAGCCCTCCTATCAGCGCGGACTGGACCGAAAACCAGCGTCGGTCGAACCCGATGGCGGCAATGGACCTGCGGTCATAACCCTGTGGGGTGATCTCCCCGGCCGAGGTACAGCCGGCCAGCGTGACACCCGGGAACCCCCGGGCCATGACACTGGCCAGTCGGTCCAGATCATATTCCGCCGAACAGAAGAAAAGAACGGCGCCAAGGGTGGGCGACAACAAGGCCTGCTGCAGTTCCCGGACCGCCATGGCCGGATCTCTTGCGGAGGTGCCGGCGGTCACGGCCGGCATCTGTGCCGGGAGTTCGTGGGTGGGGGACATGACAGGCATGGATAATACCCCTGTTATTGTTGTTGAAGAACAGGAATTACAGCAGAGGCCGTCCCAGCTCGTCCAACTCTTTCAGGCACCGGTTCAGGAAGGCATCCGGATCGCTCAG
Source organism: Marinobacter sp. OP 3.4 (assembly GCF_036224885.1). Lineage (NCBI taxonomy): Bacteria > Pseudomonadati > Pseudomonadota > Gammaproteobacteria > Pseudomonadales > Marinobacteraceae > Marinobacter > Marinobacter sp. OP 3.4. The sequence continues at coordinate 29,625 of NZ_JAVVLT010000072.1, read as the reverse complement.
TATGGCCTCATCGGCGACCACACCAAACTGCACGTTACCACTGTAGCTGACAATGCTCACCCCCAGCCCGATCTCCCCCGCCTGTGGCACCCAGAACATCTGCTCCCGCACCCGGTGGCCCGCCAGGTAGCGGGGCTCGCGGGTACCCGGCACGTTGGAGACCACGGCACTGGCCTTGCGGAAGAACAGTTCGGAAATAGGCTTTCGCAAGGGTGCCGGCAGCAATGACGCAAGACCACTCAGCCCCCAGGCAATAACCGGCTGCCAGGTCCGCTTGAGGCGGCGGGTCTCGTGCTTTATGCGCCAGAGCCGCTCCAGGGCGAAGCTGCCATCCACCGGCAGGGGCACGAAAATGGTGCCGAAGTAGTTGCCGGGCATGTGTTTCGCCGGCCTCAGGGCCTCCGGCAGGGTCCGGCGTATATCCACCGGTACCGCGGCGTGGACCACGGCCTGGTTCAGTTGCCGTTCCGGAACACCCATGGCATCACGCATGGCCGCCGTCACACAGGCCAGCAGGACATCATTGGCACTGCAGCCATAACGGCGGGCCAGGGCCAGGAAGCGCCTCGCCGACACCGGCGCGGACCAGCGGCAATGCCGGCGCCCCAACAGGGGACGCTTGAGGCTGGACGGGGTGTCCTCCGGCTCGGTGACCATACCGGTCATTTCGTTCAGCGCCCGCAGACCGGCCATCGCCCCCTGCTCCAGGGCCCCGGCCTGGTGGAACTCCGGCAGCTCGCTGTCCTGTCGCCCATCCGGCACCCCTTCACCGGACCCCGTAGCCTGGCCCCACCAGCCACTAAGACCAGATGAGACCGCATCCCGGCAGGCCTGCATCACCTGGGGCCATCGGCGGGCGCTTTGATACTCACGGCTTCCGAATGATTCGGGACGCTCGTCGGGGGATCGTGTGCAGATGCTGTCGAAGACATCCAGCAATGACATGCCATCGCCGTAGCAGTGGTGGATGCGGAACAGCAGCGCCGCCCCGCCTTCAACGTTGGGCACCAGCCAGAAGGCCCAGCGCGGCCGGTTGCGGCGCAACGGCTGGTTCAGCCGCGCGGACACCCACTGCTGCAGCCGGGTCTCGTCCATGGCCTCGGGCACATGCACCAGGTGGTTGACCAGGTCGAAGTGCCGGTCACGCTCCCAGCACCAGCCGCAGGCCTTCTCCACCGGCATCATGCGAAAACGCTCCCAGGTCAGCCAGTAACGTTGAAGGAAGGCACGCAATTCGGTAAACGAGAGGCCATCGACACGCATCAGCACCGTGATGGTCAACGGGTTCTGCGGACTCTCCAGATTCAGCCACGCCGCGTCCATCGGCAGTAATCGCAGCGGCTCCCTGTCGTTGACGGCGTCACTCAAAGTGTCGGGTCCCGGGTTTCCTGATCATTGTCATGATCAATTGTGATAAAGGTCTGAAAACACTGATCCGGCATTGTGACAGAGGCGAAAAACCTGCTCCACTCCCGATCATGGGAAAAGCGATACTGATATAGATTACGCCATGACCGGTAAGTAATCGTATACTCTGGAGCAGGGTGCCACAGGCGCCCTGGGACAGGCAGTATGGCCCCGGAGGTGGCACATGAAAGCGAGCCATATACGCAAACTGATCAAGCCCATCGACATTGCCTATTCGGAGATGTTCTCCGGGCAGGTCTATCGTATCGGCAAAGGCGCGGTGTCGGTGCGCAACCACAGTGGCGAGGCCCTGCATACGGTCATCGGCGTACACGGCTACCTGGAAAACCACTGCTACTTCACCCAGACCTACGATGCGCCCACCACCGAACTGATTCTGCTGACCTGCAGCAACTATCACATTCCGGTCAACGGCGTGACACCGGAAGACGCCGGCTGGCAGTCGGAGATCGATGAACTCGCCGGCACCGTCGCCTACGACGCGGAACTGTTGATCCAGGCCATGGAGATCCTGCCCTCCTCCGACCACATCCGTGTCCACGGTCACTCCCGGGGAGGCGCGGTGATCCTGGAAGCGGCCCGGCGACGCCCTGACCTGTTCCGCAATGTGGAGCTGCTGCTGGAGGCCCCGGCCCTGCCGCAAGGCCGCACCCATGCCCTGGTCAGCATGATGCTGGAGCCCGTCAGCCACGGCATGTGGCCCTGGCTCATCCGCCTGATCAACAGCGCCCCCTCCTCGGTCTACGGGCAGACCTTCTTCGGTCGCATGAACCCGCGCAAGAAGACCCTGCTCAGCAAGCTGTTCTCGTCCACCCGCGACCAGCTCACCATCGTGCGCAACCTGGAGGACGTGCTGGACTGGATGGAGAAGACGCCCACGGACATCTATCGGAACGTCAGCCACGGCATCTTCCTGATTCCCGGCACCGACCGAATCCTGGACAAGACCGCCATGCTGGAAAGTGCCCGGGCCTGCCCCACCATGACCATCCAGGAAACCGACGCCCCCAGTCACTTCATCGCCCTGGATGACCAGTCACTGATCCCGGCGCTGGATCACCCATCGGGAAGCCAGGATGGCGGCCAGTGCGGCACCGTCTGATCAGACGATGATACGATCCAGCTCATTGTGGATTTCTTCCTCGATCCGCCCCTTGAACGGCCTCAGCATCATGCCGAGTTCCAGGTGAACATGCAGCTCGCTGGGAGAGATGTCCAGGTGCCCCTTGACCCCCGACCGGTGGAACCTCAGCAGGTCGCCGTCCCACTCGTAGTGCACGTCAAACTTCCGGGACAGGTCCTGGGCCAGGGATTCAGCCGCCTCGCGGGCATGTTCCTGGTCCATGGAATGACTGCGGCGGACATCAATAGCGGACATGAACGATTCCCTCTGAAAGTTGATTTGTCTCCAGTTTATGGGCAGCGACACGCCCAGACCAGCCTCTGATGATACATATTGCGGCAAAAAACTTTAGACTTGCCCGGAGGTTCCCTAGAATAGGGTCGCTTGCACCCGCCATAACCGGCCCCCGGGTCCGGTGGCGGGTTACCCAGCGCCCCGATGCGACATTCCACAGGACGCCCCATGAGCGAACAGCAGTCAGCCCCGGCCTCACATCAGAACGGCCCTGCCCAGGACGACACCACCGACTTCGGCTTCCGCAAGGTGGCCAGGAGCCAGAAAGCGGGCCAGGTGGCCGAGGTCTTCCATTCCGTGGCCAGCAAGTACGACCTGATGAACGACCTGATGTCCATGGGCATCCACCGCCTGTGGAAACGGTTCACCATCGAGCTCAGCGGCGTGCGCCCCGGCCACCAGGTGCTGGACATTGCCGGCGGCACCGGTGACCTGACCATGAAGTTCTCGGATCTGGTGGGAACCAACGGCAAGGTGGTACTGGCGGACATCAACGCCTCCATGCTGGAAGTGGGCCGTGATCGCCTGCTGGATCGGGGTTATGCCGGCAACATCGAATACGTGCAGGCAGACGCGGAGCATCTGCCGTTTCCGGACAACACCTTCAACGTGGTCAGCATTGCCTTCGGCCTGCGCAACGTCACCGACAAGGACCAGGCCCTGCGGGATATGGCCCGGGTGCTGAAGCCCGGCGGCAAGGTCATGGTGCTGGAGTTCTCCAAGCCCACCAACCCGCTGCTCAGCAAGGCTTACGACACCTACTCATTCAGCGCCCTGCCGCTGATGGGCCAGTTATTCGCGGGTGACTCGGAGAGCTACCGCTACCTGGCGGAGTCCATCCGCATGCATCCGGACCAGGACACCCTCAAGGGCATGATGGAAACCGCAGGCCTGGTGAACTGCCGCTACTACAACATGACCGGCGGCATCGTGGCCCTGCACGTGGGAACCAAGCCCTGATGTCACGGATTCCCACCCTGCACGCAGCCATCACCGGCACCCTTGAGCTGGCGCTGAACCGGGCCCTGGAGCTGGATCCGCCCGGTCGCCGCGACTTGCTGCGTGCACTGACCGGCCCGGTGTGCTTCGAAGTCAGCGAGCCAGTGGCCATGGCCATCTGCCTGCAGGGCACCCGTCGCGGGGTGCGGGTATCTGGCCTGCGTCCGGACGACCCGGCCCTGGTGATCCGTGGCCGCCCGCTGGCCATGGCCGCCCTCGCCCTGGGTGATGACCGGGCCATCAGCGACGGTCGCCTGACGGTGGAAGGCGATACCGGTCTTGCCCACCAGTTCCAGCAGGCCCTGGCGCAACTGGCGCCGGACTGGGAGGCGGCCCTGGCCCGCTATACCGGCGATGTCGCCGCCCACTTCATCGGTCGGCGGATTCGTGGCAGTGTTCGCTGGAATCGCCAGGCCATGGCCTCGGTCACCGCCAGCCTGGAAGAGTACATCCACGAGGAAACCGGCACCCTGCCCGGTCGTCGGGAACTGGAGCCCACCTTCGAGGACATCGACCAGCTCAGCCTGCGCACCGAACGCCTGGCCGCCCGCATCGACCGCCTGGAAACCAAAGCCTCCGGCCCGTCCGGATCGGAGACGCCGTGACCCGACTGCAACGCCTGTTCCGCATCACCTGGGTTTTCTGCAAGTACCGGCTGGACACCTTCCTGCCCATCGCCGAGCTGCCCGCCCCCCTGAAACTGTTCTTCCTGTTCGCCCCCTGGCACCTGTTCCCCAAGGGCAAGCTGGATCGCGGCGACCGGCTGCGACTGGCGCTGGAGGAACTGGGGCCGGTGTTCGTCAAGTTCGGCCAGATCCTCTCCACCCGGCGCGACCTGCTGCCGGATGACATGGCCGAATCCCTGCGCCGGCTGCAGGACAATGTCCCGCCCTTTCCCAGTGACGCCGCGCGGGCCATTATCGAGGAATCCCTCGGCAAACCGGTGGACGAACTGTTTGCCGAGTTCACCCGGGACCCCATGGCCTCTGCCTCGGTAGCCCAGGTCCATGCCGCCACCATGCCCGATGGCCGTCGCGTGGTGGTCAAGGTCATCCGCCCCGGCATCGAGCGGGTGATCCAGCAGGACCTGGCGCTGATGTACCTGATGGCGAGGCTGCTGGAGCGATACTGGTCCGAGGGCCGGCGCCTGCGCCCGGTGGACGTGGTTGAAGACTACGAGAACACCATCCACGACGAACTGGACCTGCAGCGGGAAGCCGCCAACGCCAGCCAGCTGCGCCGCAACTTCGACGGCTCGCCGCTGATCTACATCCCCACCATCGACTGGGACTATACCAGCCAGCGGGTGCTGGTGATGGAGCGGGTGTCGGGCATTCCCATCGCCGATCTCAAGGCCCTGAACGCCGCCGGAGTAGACATGAAGGTGCTGGCGGAAAAGGGCGTGGAAATCTTCTTCACCCAGGTATTCCGGGACAGCTTCTTCCACGCCGACATGCACCCGGGCAACATCTTCGTGGATGCCACCAATCCGGCGGATCCCCGTTACATTGCCATTGATTTCGGTATTGTCGGCACCCTGGCGCCGGACGACCTCAGTTACCTGGCCCGCAACTTGCTGGCCTTTTTCCGCCGCGACTACCGCCAGGTGGCGGAACTGCATATTCAGTCCGGCTGGGTGCCACCGGAAACCCGGGTCAATGAGTTCGAGGCCGCCATCCGCACGGTTTGCGAGCCCATTTTCGAGCGCCCGCTGAAGGATATTTCCTTCGGCCACTTCCTGCTGCGCCTGTTCCAGACCGCGCGGCGCTTCAATATGGAAGTCCAGCCGCAACTGGTACTGCTGCAGAAAACCCTGTTGAATGTGGAAGGCCTCGGCCGCCAGCTTTACCCGGACCTGGACCTGTGGAGCACCGCCCAGCCGTTCCTGGAGACCTGGATGAAACGCCGCATTGGCCCCAGCGGCCTGTTCCAGACCCTGCAGTCACGACTGCCTTCATGGCTGGAACAATCGCCGGAAATGCCACAACTGGTGCACGATACCCTGGTACAGCTACGCAATTCCGGCAGCCAGGCCGGAGCAAAACAGGATACACTGGCAGCCATCAAGGCATCCGAGCGACGGGCGGACCGCCGCTGGCGACGCCTGGCTCTCGCGGCGGCCCTGGCGGTCGGCGCCTGGCTGGGCCTGCAGGGTGAACTGGAGCCCCTGGCCCGGGACATGCCCTGGTATGGCTGGGCCATGCTGGCCGGCGCCACCTGGCTGGTCGCCAGGGGAAGCCGCTAAACCAACACAACCGAACTGTGTCATGACAATGCAAGAATCAACCTCTACCGTGTCCGGCACCGACTGGCTCGACAGCATCCGCTGGAACGCCGACGGCCTGGTTCCCGCCATCGCCCAGGACGCCGAGACCGGCGAAATCCTGATGATGGCCTGGATGAACCGGGAATCCCTGGAACTCACTGCCCGGGAACAGCAGGCCATCTACTGGTCCCGCTCCCGGGGCAAGCTCTGGCGCAAGGGCGAGAGTTCCGGGCACGAACAGCGCATCCGGGAAATCCGCGTGGACTGCGACGACGACGTGATCCTGCTGAAAGTGGAACAGCGGGGCGGCATCGCCTGCCACACCGGGCGCCGCAGCTGTTTCTACCGGGTGCTGGAAGACGGTGCCTGGGTCGTCCAGGACCCGGTACTGAAGGACCCGGACGCCATCTACGGAAAGGGAGGCCATAACCATGAGTGACATACTGTCGCAACTCGCCCGCGTCCTGGAGGCCCGCAAGGCCGCCGACCCGGACAGCTCCTATGTGGCCAGCCTGCACGCCAAGGGTCTGAACAAGATCCTCGAGAAGCTGGGCGAGGAATGCACCGAGACACTGATTGCCGCCAAGGATGCCGAGCACTCGGACAAGACCGACGAGCTGGTCTACGAAACTGCCGACCTCTGGTTCCACACTCTGGTCATGCTGTCACGGTTTGGTCTTGGACCGGATGATATTCTTGAAGAATTGGGCCGTCGCTTCGACCTCTCGGGGTTGGAGGAAAAGGCGGCCCGCAACAAACCATAGCCGTCAATCGGACGAGGCACCCCCTGGTGTCCGCGTCTCCCTCCATGGGTGTTCGGTTAACGCCAGGGTTGGCGTACAATAACATCAGGTAAGTAAACCAAAGGGGTCCTGAGAGATGGGAATTAGTATCTGGCAACTTCTGATTGTTCTGGGCATTGTAATCCTCCTGTTCGGAACCAAGAAGCTGCGCAATATCGGCACGGATCTGGGTAGTGCTATCCGGGGCTTCAAGAAGTCCATGAGCGACGAGGAAAACCCGCAGGACAAGGACAGGACCGACGGGGACTCCATCGAGAACCAGGAAAAGTCCACGGCCCAGGAATCCAGCACCGAAAAGACCGAAGAAAAAACCCATAGCTGAGTCGCGCCCCCATGTTCGATATCGGCTTTATTGAGCTGGTGATCTGTGCCGTCATCGCCCTTCTGGTCCTGGGACCGGAACGCCTGCCTTCGGCGGCCCGGACCGCTGGTCGCTGGGTGGGCGGTGCCCGTCGCATGGTCACCCAGTTCACCACCGAACTGGACCGGGAGCTCAAGGCCGACGAACTGCGCAAGGAATTGCGCAAGGCCGGGGATATCGGTCTGGAAGACGTGGAAAAGAGTGTTCGCGGCGCGCTGGATGAAGCCAAACAGTACGAGGACATGATCCTCTCTGACAACGACACCCGTAAGCCCAGACCCGCCCCGGCCACTCGCCGGGTTGCCGGTGAGCAGGAGACGGCATCGGAGCCACCCCAAGAGGGTGACCAGGCTCCGCAGGAAGATCCGCCCCAAGGCACCGACCAGGGCCAGCCCGATGATCACGAGAACCACCGGGATGACGAGCGCCAGCGGTTCCGGGACTGGGAACCACCGGAAAAACCCGGCTACGACCCCCACGCCATGATCCGCAAGGGCAGCCAGACCGCCCCCGCCGCCGACTCCGGAGATCCGGAGACGCCAAAGGATAAACCGGAACGCGATTCATGAGTTCAGCTTCCCCGGGCAACCCTCCTCCCGAGCAGCAGGAAATGCCCCTGATTGAGCATCTGCTGGAGCTCCGCAACCGTCTGCTGAAGATGGTGCTTGCGGTGCTGGTGTGCTTCGCGGTGCTGTTCCCGTTCCGCAATGAGCTCTACCTGATCATGGCCGGCCCGCTGATGGAGCTGCTGCCGGTGGGCCAGAGCATGATCGCCACCGACATCACCGCCACCTTCTTCGCCCCCATGAAGCTCGCCCTTGTACTGTCGGTGTTCGTGGCGATACCAATCATCCTCTACCAGTTATGGAGCTTTATCGCCCCGGGGCTGTACGCCCATGAGAAGAAGCTTGCGTTCCCGCTGCTGTTCTCCTCGATACTGCTCTTCTACCTGGGGGCAATATTCGCCTATTACGTGGTGTTTCCCCTGGTATTCGGTTTCTTCACGGCCATCGGTCCGGAAGGCATCGTGGAACTGCCGGACATCACCAGCTACCTGAACTTCGTGCTGAAGATGTTCTTCGCCTTCGGGGTCGCCTTCGAAATTCCCATTGCCACCGTGCTGATGATCCTGTCCGGCGCCACCACACCCCAGGACCTGGCGGCCAAACGGCCCTACGTGGTGGTGGGGTGCTTTATCATCGGCATGCTGCTGACCCCCCCGGACCTGATCTCCCAGACCCTGCTGGCCGTGCCCATGTGGCTGCTGTTCGAGATTGGCGTACTGTGCGGTCGCCTGGCGGTCCGCCACCGGCCCGACGACGGCTACCCCGAAGACGTATGAACCTGGCCCTGCTGTCACCACAGGACCTGCTGGACGACAACCACGCCAGATTGACCGGCCGGCGCCGGGAGCACCTGGTCTCGGTACTCCGTGCCGGCGAGGGTGACACCCTGCCGGTCGGACTGGAAGACGGCCCCATGGGTACCGGCACGGTCACCCGCCTGACCGAGACGGTGGCGGAACTCCATCTTGAGCTGGACCGGTCATCCCCGTCTCCCCTGCCGCTGACGCTGGTCCTGGCCATGCCCCGCCCCAAGATGTTCCGCCGTGTCCTGCAGACGGTGGCGGCCCTGGGTGTCAAGGACATCTGGCTGATCAACAGCTACAAGGTGGAGAAGAGCTTCTGGCAGACGCCCTGGCTACAGCCGGAGCACCTGCGTGAGAACCTGACCCTGGGCCTGGAGCAGGCCATGGACACCCGTATGCCGAAGGTCCATACCCGCAAGCTGTTCAAGCCTTTCGTGGAAGACGAGCTGCCGTCGTTGCTGCATGACAGGCCCGGGCTGGTGGCCCACCCCGGTACCGACACCCCCTGCCCGGTACATATCCGGCACCCGGCCACCCTGTGTATTGGCCCCGAAGGCGGTTTCATTCCCTACGAAGTGGACAAGCTGGTGGAGGCCGGCTGCCAATCCGTTCATCTGGGTCCGCGCATACTGCGGGTAGAGACAGCCGTGCCGGTGCTGATCAGCAGACTATACGATCTCTGCGGATAAACACCCGCGCCCGCCACGCCAACATGACCAGGGCGGGTGCCAGCAGCAACAGGGCAAGCAACGGTTGCTCGGGGCTGATCTCAAGCAGCCAGCCACCAGCAAGGGTTCCGATGATATATCCCAGGGTATGGGTGCTGGTCAGTCGACCGGCCACCTCGCCTTGTAAATCCGGATAACGCTGGCGCAGCAGACTGCCATACCAAGGGGTCAGTACCGCCGCCCCAAAGGCCAGGGCCGCAATACCGGCAAACATGGCCGGCAGACTTTGCCCATAGCCCAGCAGGAGACCCGCCGCCAGTAACGCGCCCCCCCAGATTACCACCAGAACCGGATTTGTCCGGGCCCGGGCGTGAACCAACGGCCCGAACACGAGCCCCACAACCGAGGCCAGGATGAGTGCGGCCGCTGTCAGGGACGACCCCATGTCCGCGGAGACTCCCGCCATTGCCGTAAGCCTGGGCCCAAGCACAAACTGCACGGCTCCCACTGATGCCGTCAGCACCAGCGCCATGAGGTAGTAGGGCCACCCAGCCAGCCAGGGCTGGCGACCGTGATCAACCGATTCAGACTCCCACGCGACATCAGGTCGTGACGGCCGCTCCCCGGACCTCCTGCTACCAGTAACCAGTAGCAGGGCCAGGACGCCAGCGAGTGACAGCACCGTCATCATACCCAGCCAGGCGGCCAGGGCGATCAGGACCGGACCGACAAGACGCCCGGCGTGTACTGACATCTGCAAGCGGGATAACCGATAGCTCCAGTCCTCCGGACGAGCACCTACCACAGCCATCCGCTGGGCAGCCGGAAAAACGCCTCCCGCTCCGATACCATGAATCAGCCGGGCCGCTAACAGACAGGTGACCGCAGCCGCTCCCTCCAGCCCCGTTCCAAGTACCAGCAACAGCGATCCGAAGCCCACCAGCACCAACGTCGAGGCCATCATGGACACCCGCCGTGCCCCCCGGCCATCCACCAACCGCCCCCACAGTGGCGCGCCCAGCAGGACCGGGATCATGCCCGCTGACAGGATCAGCGACCAAACCCCCGCAGAGAGCCCGGTACGCTCCATCAGCCACGGCAGACACGCCACCAGCGCCGACTGCAGCACCCCCATCATCAGCACCGGGCCCCAGGCTTCCCTTCCCCGAATCGTCATCCTGATCTGATTTCCTGCTCTGCGTCACATGAATTGTAATTGCGAATCATTATTATTTATTTTACAGTTATTTGCAACTCACCGGCACAGGATATTGCCATGATTCCATTGATGGAAACATTAGACCCATCCGTAAACGCCTACTTCAACGCCCTGCTCCGGGAAACCGGCCCCTGGCCCTGGCATCCCGCACCAGGGCACTACGCCGTCACCCATCAAAAGACCGGGGAAACACTGCTGATCCCCTGTCGGTTCCACAGCCAGGGTGGGCGCCACCTGCTGGGCCCGGACCTCTGGCTGGACCGGAGCGAGGGCCTGGGCCCGGTCAGCTTTCTCGACGCCGTGGAATGGACCCTCACACTTCCCGAACTCGCCAGCCAGGCGTCTCTGTGGGAACTGAAGAATCTGCTCCAGCGAGTGCGCAACAGCCATGACAACCTGCATCATGCCCTGGCTTACCGATCGAGCCGCCAACCGCACACCGATACGGCGCCACTCGCCTTCATTGACTCGGAACAGGCCCTGGTCAATGGCCACTCGATTCATCCCTGCCCCAAGGACCGCGGCAACATGACGACGGAGGAAGCCACCGCCTTTGCTCCGGAATACAGTGGTGAGTTTCCGCTAATCTGGTACGGCGTGGCCGGCGACCAACTGCAACCCCATGCCGCAGAGACCATCTCGCTGACCGATGCTGCTGAATCCCTGCTGCGACACGAACCCCACGCCGTGCAACAGGCAGCGGAAGCGGCCCGGGCGGACGGTCACATCCTTATCCCCTGCCACCCGTTCCAACACCGTCAGTGGCAGTCGCATCCCGAGCTACAAGCCTTACAGTCGGCGGGGCAATTGCGATGCCTGGGTATGGGGATCAGCCGCTGGCGGGCCACATCCTCCCTGCGGGCGATCTGGGCCGAAGATCAGGACTGGATGCTCAAATTCTCCCTGTCCGTTCGCCTCACCAATTCCGTCCGGCACCTGCAACCCCGGGAGGCCGTTCGCGGGCCCGGACTGGCCGACCTGCTGAAGACGTCACCGGCCCGGAACTGGCTGGATCGTCACCGCCACTTTCGCATTCTCAATGAGCCCGTCACTGCCGCTATCCGCGATCGCCAGGGTGAGCCAATGGCCGAAAGCACCGTGGTGTTCCGTGACAATCCGTTCCGCGGTGGGGTGAGTCACAACTGCGAGTTGCTCGCCTCACTCCTGCAGGACGCACCGGAAACAGGGCTCTCGCGCCTGGCCACCTGCCTAAGGGCCCGTAACGCCAGCGAGGAAGACGCAGCCGACTGGTTCCACGCCTACCTGGAGCTGACGGTAAAGCCACTACTCGACGCCCAGAGTAACCTGGGACTGCTGTTCGGGGCCCACCAGCAGAACCTGATCCTGCGACTGGACGAGCATTTCCAGCCGGTGGCGGCCTGGTTCCGTGACTGCCAGGGCACCGGCTTCTCGTCGCTGGCCCACCGGCGCTTTGGGCCCGGGCTGGCGGCGTCGGTACAGGCCGGGGAGAACGAACTGCCCGAAACCCTGGGTGTGCGACTGTTCTGCTATTACCTGTTCATCAACAGCACCTTCAATATCATTACGTCCCTGGCTGCGGGCGGGCTGTGCGCCGAAGACCGTCTGTGGCACCAACTGCGGCAATGGCTTCGGCAACAGCGCGAACAGCAGCCCGCTGACACCAGCGCCTTTGACTACCTGCTTACCAGCCCGTGCCTGTACGCCAAGAACAACTTCCTGTGCTCCCTTCGGGCCGTCAACGAGAACACCCTCGAGGACCTCGAATCCATCTATCACCCCATGGCCAACCCATTGCTGATTGACCAGCCGGAAAAACACAAGGACAGCGACCACCATGAAACCCTTACCGCCCATTGAACTGACGCCATCATCGGACCGCCAGCAACTGCAGATCGCCCTGGACGGTGAATACTGGCAGGCGAAACGAAAGACCAGCCCCGATACGGAACAACTGCTCGAGTGGGAAGGACCACCCCTCGATACCACAGCCAGCCAGCGGGTGCTGGACGCCCTGTTCCATGAACTGGATGCACCAAGGATAGAGCTGACAGGTAGCGCCCGTGAGGCCTTTGACACCCGCCACCCTGCCTGGGAACACCACGCCGATAGCACATCCATCGAGCGGGCCGCCTTCTACCAGATCCGCGAACATTGGCTGGATCCGGCCCTGTGGCCGGTCATGCCGGAAACTACCGTGCAGACCGACGACGTCTGTCATCCCCGTCGCCCGTCGGTAGGCGACCAGATCCTGTACCGACGCTTCGCACCGTCCGCCGGCAGAACCATCACGCTCCGGCAGGCGACAGTCACGCACGATGGTGAGCGCTTTCATCGCTGGCAGAACGAGCCACGGGCAGCCCGGTTCTGGGAGTATCCCTGGAGCCGAGAGCGACTGGACGCCATGCTGGAGGATCGACGGGCCGACCCGCACTCGCTGCCACTGATTCTCGAGGCCGACGGCGAGGCGGTCGGCTATTTCGAAACCTACTACGTGCCGGAAGACCGGCTGGGGCCCTACTGTGAAGCGAGGCCGTTTGATCAGGGCATGCACGTGCTGATCGGCGAGCGGCAATTCCTCGGCGAAGGCCAGACCAACCTCTGGCTCAACACCGTCAGCCATTTCCTGTTTCTGATGGAGCCGCGCACCCGCAGTCTGTGGGGCGAGCCAAGGTCTGACAACCGCGCCATGCTGCGTTATCTGCGGAGCACCACCTGGGAAAACCACGGCGAGTTCGACTTTCCCCACAAACGCTCGGCGTTGTTATGCAATCCCCGCCGCCGATTCTTCGCCGACACACGACTGTAACCAACAGGGATAACTGAAATGGAACACGCCAACCACTGGCAGACCGTCAACCAGCGCCTGATGGCGCGGATTGTGGCCGAGTGCAGCTATGAAGGATTGCTGACGCCGGAACACAAAGGGGAAGATCGGTTCGAGCTGGACACCGGCGAAAACCGATACCAGTTCCACGCCCGCCGCACGCCCTGGGACTTCCTGTGGGTCCGCCCGCAGTCCCTGCTCCGCAACGGTTTCCCCTGCAGCGACGCCATCCAGCTTGTGCTGGACTGCCGTGAGGCATTCGACATGGGTGATATCACCCTGGGCAACTTCATCGAGGAACTGAACAACACCCTGGCCGGCGATCTGCTGCGCCAGCAGGCGCTGGCCGGCCGTAAAGCTGCAGAACTCCTCGACCTGCCACCCGCCCGGCTGGAGACGCTGCTGGACGGTCACCCGAAAGTACTGGCCAACCGTGGGCGCATCGGCTGGGGCATGGATGATCTGCACCGATACAGCCCGGAGGCCAACCAGCCGGTAACGCTGCGTTGGCTGGCCGCGCACCGGGCCACCGGGTTGCGGGTGTTCGGCCAGCCTGCCGCTGAGCCGTGCCTGACCGTCAGCGAGCGAAAGGAACTGGCGCCCTACCTGCGATCCCGGGACTGGCAGCTGGTGCCGATCCACCCCTGGCAGTGGCAGCACCATATCCAGCCGCAGTACGCCGCCATGCTGCAGAGTGGCAATCTGGTGGATCTGGGCCCCCGGGGCCACCGCTACCTGCCCCAGCAGTCGATCCGCACCCTGTCGGATCTTGACGCCCCCGGGGCCTGCGACCTGAAGCTGTCGCTGACCATTCTGAACACCTCCTGCTACCGGGGCATACCCCCGGAACCCATGGCCCTGGCGCCGGACCTGTCCACCTGGCTGGCAACCACCGCCAGCGCTGACCCATTCCTGGCCGCTGCCGGTCTCTCGGTTCAGCGGGAACTGGGCGGGGTGCATCTGCCGCATCCGCATCAGCAGCAAGTGGCCGGCACGCCCTATCGCTACCGGGAAATGCTCGGGGCGGTGTGGCGCGAAAGCCTGGCCAGCAAGACCACCGACGGGGAGAAGGCCTGGATCTTCGCCATGCTGATGCAGACCGACGCGGATGGCACCCCGCTGGTCGCCGAGATGGTCCGCCGCTCCGGCTGTTCCGTGAAGGACTGGCTGACCCGACTGTTCGATCGGGTCACCCTACCGCTGTACCACCTGCTCTGTTGCTATGGCGTCGGCCTGGTGGCCCATGGCCAGAACCTGGGGGTCATCTTTCACCAGTGGCAACCAGACCGGGTGGTGATCAAGGATTTCCACGGCGACCTGCGCCTGGTGGAAAGCGACCTGCCGTCACAGGCGGGGATGCCAGACGCCCTTGCCGGGGCCCTGCCACGACTGCCAGCCACCCACCTGTTGCACGATCTGTACACCGGCCACCTGGTCACCGGGCTACGCTTCCTGTCGCCGTTGCTTGAGGATCACCTCGGCTATCCGGAACGGGACTTCTACCGGCTACTCCACGAGCGGATTGTCCGGTACCAGCAGGCGCACCCGGACCTCGCGCAGCAGTTCCGCACCTTCGACCTGTTTCGACCGGTGATGGAACGGGTCTGCCTCAACCGTGTGCGTTTCCGGATCGGCTATGGCGACGATGCGATCCGGCCGACTCCGACCCTGGGGCCGGAACTACCCAACCCCCTGCACGCGACGAACCATCAGGCTTGCGATCAATCCACCCATGAAACCAGCCATCAGCCCCGTTATCAGACCAAGGAGACCTGCGATGAGTAAGGACATTCTCGACCTGGCCGGCATCGGCATTGGTCCATTCAACCTGAGTGTGGCGGCCCTTCTGGACCAGCATCAGCACGTGGACGCTGCCTTTTTCGACCGCAAGCCCAGGTTCGACTGGCATCCCGGCATGCAGCTCCCCGGTGCCCGACTACAGACCTCCTTCCTGAAAGATCTGGTGACCGGCGCCGATCCCTGCAACCCTCACAGCTTCCTGAACTATCTGGTGCAACATCGGCGGTTCTACCCTTTTCTCAGCGCGGAGATGCCCGCCATCAGCCGCCGGGAGTTTGCCGATTACCTGGGCTGGGTCGCCGGACGCCTGCCCAGCCTGAATTTCAGCCATGGCGTTAAATCGGTGACGCTCGAGGATGGCCTGTTCCGGCTCGACTTTCAGGCTGGGCAGACTCCGGTCCATGCCCGCAACCTGTGCGTTGGCACGGGCATGCGGCCTCATATACCACCCGCCTGCGAGGCGCTCCCATCCGACCGCGGCCTGCACTGTATCCATCTCATGGAACAGGACAGGGATTTCAGCGGCCAGCAGGTGGCGGTGATCGGTGGCGGCCAGTCCGGTGCCGAGGTGATGCTGGGTCTGCTCGACGGCCTCTGGGGCCAGCCCGCCGGCATCCGCTGGTTCTCCCGACGACCCAACTTTGAGCCGCTGGATGAGACTCCGTTTACCAACCTGTATTTCTCTCCCGGTTACG
This sequence comes from Marinobacter sp. OP 3.4, assembly GCF_036224885.1. NCBI lineage: Bacteria > Pseudomonadati > Pseudomonadota > Gammaproteobacteria > Pseudomonadales > Marinobacteraceae > Marinobacter > Marinobacter sp. OP 3.4. The sequence goes on along the minus strand of NZ_JAVVLT010000072.1, from coordinate 13,794 downwards.
TGGATACCTTCCGCCACCTGCCGGAGCAACGTCGGCGGGAGCTGGTGCACTACCAGAAGCTGGCATCCGACGGCATCTCCCCGGACACCCTGCGGGCACTCTATCAGCGGCTGTACGAGTACCCCCTGGAACACCCCGGGCGCCCGGTACCCGAGTTGCTGCCGGGGCGCTCCGTCTACGCGGTGACCGATGGCTCGCCCATGAATCTGCTGACACGGAACCGGGTTGACGACCAGTTTGAAGAGTTTCAGGCCGACCAACTGCTGTTGTGTACCGGCTTTGATCACAGCCTTCCCCCCTGTCTGGAGCCCATCAAATCCCGGCTCCGCGGGGACAGCAACGGCCGCCCGCGCCTGCAGCCGTCATTCAACCTGGACTGGGACGGCCCCGATGGCCGGACCATCTATACCGTCAACCAGGGCCGCTTCAGCCATGGCATCGCCGAATCCCAGCTCAGCCTGACCAGCTGGCGCTCCGCCGTCATCGTGAACCACCTGCTTGGCCACGAGCACTACCCGGTGTCAGAAGAGGGGCTGTCCGTCCGCTGGGGCAGCGGCACACCCCAAACCACTGCACAGAACCGACAGGTCCCACGCAGAACGGCGCAAATGGGAATTGAATCATTTTGATAATCGTTTACACTTGCGCTTTATTTGCATAGGGAGAAATACCGATGGAAGTACGAACGCGTTTCTCAAGAACCCTGATTTCACTGGCACTGGCGGCACCGCTGGCAGCCAACGCCGCCTCCCAGTCGCTGGACGAACTGGTGGTGGTCGGCAGCCGGGCACCGGCGCAGATCAGTCAGATTCCGGGCACCGTCTGGGTGCTGGACGGCGAAGAGCTGGAACAGCAGTTCCAGTCCGGGCAGGATCTGAAGACGGTGATCGGCAAGCTGGTTCCCAGTATGGACCTGGCCCCGGAGACCCGCACCAACTATGGCCAGAACATGCGTGGTCGCAGCGTGCTGGTGATGATCGACGGCGTTTCCCTCAACGGTTCACGGGGACTGAGCCGTCAATTCGACTCCATCGACCCGTTCAATATCGAGCGCATTGAAGTACTGTCCGGGGCCACCGCCATCTACGGTGGCGGCAGCACCGGCGGTATCGTCAACATCATCACCAAGAAAGGCCGCGAAGGCGACACCCGGTTCAGTACCGAGCTGGGGGCCTCCAGCGGCTTCAACAGTACCGAGGACCGCACCTTCCGGGTCGGTCAGTCCATTGCGGGTGGCAATGAGACCATCAAGGGCCGGCTGGGCATCGCCGTGCAGGACAATGGTGCCATGTACGATGGTGACGGCGACCGGGTCATGATCGACATTTCACAGACCGACCTGCAGTACAATCGCAGCGTCGACGTACTCGGCAGCACCCAGATCCGCATTGATGACAATCAGAGCCTGGACCTGACTGCGCAGTTCTACCGGTCCCGGTATGAAGGGGACGAAGGTGTCTGGCTGGGGCCCTACGCCACGGCGATCAACACCCCTGAGATCCGCGACGGGTTTTCCAGCGACCGGGACCCCGCGACCGAGCGCTACATGGTTAACGCCGCCTACCAGCACCGCGACTTTCTTGGCCATACCGCGTATCTCCAGGCGTCCATGCGCAACGAAGAATCCAGTTTCTACCCCTATCCCTACTCTCGCGCGACGGTACCCCAGAGCTACTTCGGCGCCTCCAAGCAGGACACTCGCCAGTACCTCATCAAGGGGCTGCTGACCAAAGACCTGGGCAGCGTCAACCTGACCTACGGCATCGATCTGGACCGCGAGGACTTCTCCGCCAGCCAGATGATTTTTGACAACGCGACCGCCATGCCCAGCGGCGGGCTGGTCCTAGACGAGGAGTTCACGGTTGACCGCTACCCGGACTACCGGGTTGAAGGGATCGCCGCCTACTTTCAGGCCGAATGGCAGGCAACCGACCGGCTCCAGCTTAATGCCGGCATCCGTCAGCGACATGCGCGCCTTGAAATGGAAGACTTTGTTGGCACTCAGCAGGCAGTGGAGTCTGGTCGTGGGCTGGTCAGCGGCGCTGACGCCATTCCCGGCGGGGAGAGCGACTACGACGTCACCCTGGTGAACGCCGGGGCCATCTACAAGCTCACCGATGACCATCAGGTCTGGGCCAATTTCAGCCAGGGCTTCGAAATCCCGGATCCGGGCAAGGCAGCCGGACGGGGCACCTATAACCTGTCAGGCGGACGCTATGTGCTGACCGATTCCCTGAACATTGATGACAACCCGATCCCGGGCCTGGAAACCAATCAGATCGAGCTGGGCTGGCGTACCTATCAGCCGCAGTGGGATGCGCAGGTTGCAGCCTATTACACCTGGTCCGACAAGGAAGCCGAAACCAACCGGACCACCCTGACCGTTGATGTGGTGGATCGCAAGACCAGGGACTACGGGCTCGAAGGCGCGCTGACCTGGTACGCCAGTGACCAGTGGTCCCTGGGCGGCACCGGCCACTACGTGCGCTCGGAAGTGGAAGATGACGACGGCGACTGGCAGAAGAATGTGGTCACCGCCGCCAGCCTGCCCAATGCCACCGCGTTTGTGCGCTGGCAGGATCGCCTGACATCCGTCCGGCTGCAGGGCTCCAAGGCGTTCGACATTGATGACGACGCTGGTGATGAGATCGAGGGCTACACCACCTTCGACCTGATGGCAACACGCAGCCTGCCCCTGGGGCGGATCAACTTTGCCGTCACCAACCTGCTGGACGAACAGTATGACACCGTCTGGGGTCAGCGCGCCCAGCTGTTCTATGGCTACGAAGAACTGTTCGACTTCAAGGGCCAGGGTCGCACTTACTCCCTGACCTACTCCGTGGACTACTGATGGCATGCTGAAACGCTATTGGCCAGGGCCCGCACTGCGGGCCCTGGTGCTTTTCCTGCTCTGCAGCACAGGCAGCGCCGGCACCGTGGTCAGCCACGATGCCGGCGATCTGCGTTTTGAGGAACCGCCCCAACGGATCGTGGCACTGAACTGGTGGCTGGTGGAGCACCTGCTGGCACTGGGTATGACACCAGTCGGCGTGGCAGACGCCGAAGGGTACCGGGAGTGGGTGGCTCAACCGCCCCTGCCCGATAGCGTGAAATCCGTCGGCGCCAGGCAATCCCCCAACCTGGAGGCGATCCGCTCGCTGGAGCCGGACCTTATCCTGGTCACCGGTCACCTGATGGCCGCGGTTCCGGCGCTGGAAACCATCGCTCCAACGCTGGTACAGACCACCTACGAGGCTGGATCCAATCCCTGGAAACGGGCCCGTGACCATCTGATCACCCTGGGCAAAGTACTGGACAGGGAAGCGCAGGCGGACAAAGTCCTGGAACAGGCCGAACAGGATCTGGCCGACACCCGCCGCAGGCTCGCCAACGCCGGACTGGCAGGCCAGGAGGCCTTTCTCGTCCGCTTCCTTGATGACCGCCGTCTGCGCATACACGGCGACAACTCCATGCTTGACCAGGCCCTGGAACAGGCCGGGCTCAGCAATGCCTGGCAGCGCGCCACCAACCTGTGGGGCTTCACCCCCGGCACCCTGGCGGACCTGGGCGGCCACCCCGACGCCTGGCTGATCTATATCCGGCCCTGGCCCGAGGCGGATCGGGAGCGCCTGCTGGCCAGCGACCTCTGGCCCTACCTGCCCATGGCCAGCAGCGGCCGCGTCACCGGCGTGGGCCCGGTATGGACCTTTGGCGGCGTGCTCAGTGTACCGATGATGGCCCGTATGCTGGCGGATCAACTGATTGAAGGCAACGGGGAGGTCGGCGAATGAGCCAGCCCATGACACATCCACAGCCCCGGGCACGACTGACCCTGCTGGTACTGATACTGCTGGCGGCTGGCCTGTTGCTGTCCCCCCTCGCCAGCCCCGACAACCTTGCCAGGCTGCCAGGGGCACTATGGCTTTCCGCATCCGCCAGCTTTGAACAGGCGGTACTGCATTACACCCAACTGCCAAGGCTGACCATGGCCCTGCTGACCGGCGCGGCGCTGGGTTTTGCCGGCACCCTGGTGCAACAAGTGCTACGCAACCCCCTGGCCGCGCCTACCACCCTGGGCGTGGCCGCTGGCTCCCAACTGGTACTCGGCCTGGTGATGCTGCTGGCTCCCGCCCTGCTCGTCTGGCGGGAAGTCTGGGCCATGGTCGGGGGTATGACCGCCCTGATACTGGTGTTGCTGATGGGAGCCCGGCGGGGCTTCGATCCACTGTCACTGACCCTGTGCGGGTTGATCGTCAGCCTGTATCTCGGCGCCATCAATACCGTCATCCTGCTGTTCAATCAGGAGCAACTGGCCGGGCTGTTTATCTGGGGCGCTGGCGAGTTGAGCCAGAACGACTGGCGCAGCGCCCTGGAGCTGCTGCCCCGGCTGCTGGCGGTCGCCGGCCTCACCCTGCTGCTATGGCGGCCGTTGCAGGCGCTGGATCTCGGCGCGGAAAGCGCCCGCTCCCTGGGGCTGTCGCCGGGCATCACCCGGGTGCTGGCTTTAACACTGGCGGTCTACCTGACCGCCCTGACGGTCAGCCATGTGGGCGTGGTGGGCTTTATCGGCCTGGCCGCGCCGGCCATTGTGCGACTGCTGGGTGCCCGCACCCTGCGACAGCGCCTGCTGGCCAGCGCCCTGTCCGGCGCCCTGCTCTGCCTGGTGGCGGATGGCATTGCCCAGCAACTGACTATCGCCTTTGGTTACCTGCTCTTCCCCACCGGCGCGGCGTCTGCCCTGATCGGGGGCCCGGTTCTGCTCTGGGTACTCACGCGGACTAGACTGATGCCCGCCCGCCCATCTGAATCCATGTCGGTGACGACACCGCGCCGGAAAAGCGGGATACCGTTCGCCGGGATGGCCGTTCTCGGCGTGGCCACTCTGGGCAGCCTTGCCATCACCCTCAATCTGGGTCCCGCCTGGAACGGCTGGCAATGGACCGGCTTCAGCGGCGATCCGGGCATACTGGCCATGCGCCTGCCACGCATGATCACCGCCCTGCTGGCCGGCGGCTTGCTGGCCGGGGCCGGCGTGATCGTACAGCGGCTGACCCGCAATCCCATGGCCAGCCCGGAACTGCTGGGGATCAGCACCGGTGCAGCCCTGGGTATGGTGGTTCTGGTGCTTACCTTGGGCATCAGCAGCCGTCCGCTGCAGATACTGGCCGGTGGGCTGGGCGGCACTGTGGTATTGCTGGCGCTGCTGTTGCTGAGCCGGCGCAACGGGTTTTCGCCCCAGAGACTCCTATTAGGGGGCATCGCCCTGTCCGCCCTGCTGGATGCGGGCATCCGCATGGTGCTGGCCATGGGAGACGCCCAGTCGGTCACCCTGCTGAACTGGTTGTCCGGCTCCACCTGGCTGTCCGGAGACACCGATGCGCTGGTGCTGTCAATAGTGACACCGCCGCTGTTACTGCTGACCACCCTGTCGGTACGCTGGCTCGACCTGCTGCCCCTGGGCGACAGCGCCTCCCAGTCCCTGGGGCTGCCGCTTGCGCCGGTCCGCCTGGCACTACTGTTGTTGGCAGCGCTGATGACGGCAGCCGCCACGCTAGTGGTGGGCCCACTGTCGTTTGTCGGCCTGATGGCGCCTCACCTGGCAAGAATGCTGGGCTATCAGCGGGCCCTGCCGCAACTGCTGGCGGCGTTTGTCATCGGCAGTCTGCTGATGCTGTGGGCGGACTGGCTCGCCCGGTCCCTGGTCTACCCCTATGAACTGCCGGCCGGGCTGGTGGCCACACTGATCGGCGGAGGCTATTTCCTGGTGCGGATGATGCGCCTGCCGGTCGCCCGTTAGGTGGCTCTGGCTGCGATCCGCCAGCAGCAGTTATTGATAACCATTTACACTTGAATTAGTATCTGAGCTTTCACATAACAGGTCCGTTTCCATGTTCACACTGGACGACGTCAGCTATCGGCTACCGGAGAAAACCCTGCTGCATCCCATTGATCTCACCATTGAGCATGGTCAGATTGTGGGGCTGATCGGCCACAACGGTTCCGGCAAATCGACATTACTGAAATTGCTGGCCCGCCAGTTGAAGCCGTCCGCCGGCAAGATTTCCCTGGAGGGCAAGGACCTGCACCGGTGGGGCGACCGCCCCCTGGCCCGGCAGATCGCCTACCTGCCCCAACAGCCACCGGCCACCGAGGGTCTGACTGCCCGCGAACTGGTGAGTTTCGGTCGCTACCCCTGGCACGGTGCCCTGGGGCGTTTCTCCCGGGAAGACCGCGAGCAGGTGGACCGCGCCATGGCCCTGACGGACACGGAAAGGTTTGGCGATCGCGGCGTGGATGAACTGTCCGGCGGTGAGCGCCAACGTGTGTGGCTCGCCATGCTGCTGGCCCAGAATGCCCGTTACCTGCTGCTGGACGAACCCACGTCGGCGCTGGACGTGGCCCACCAGGTGGAAGTGCTGTCACTGGTACGCAAACTGGGCAAGGAGCTGGAAATGGGCGTGGTCGTGGTGCTCCACGATATCAACATGGCCGCCAGTTATTGCGATCACCTGGTGGCGCTGCATAGCGGTCGCCTGCTAACCGAGGGCACTCCCGACGAGCTGATGAATCAGGATACCCTGAAGGATATATACGGCATTCCCATGTCGATCCTGGCCCATCCACGGCAGCAGGGCGCGCGCATAGCCGTGGTCTGAGTCCTGCCCAAACGGTCGCCCAGCCAACGGCGCGGTTACAGGCGCTATACGTCTTCCGGCAGCAAAGCCCCCTTGGGTGGACGGTCAATGTGGGGGCAGTTCCGGCACAGTGGAAGGTCCGGCAGGCGATAGCGGATACAGCAGTGGCGCCGTTGCCGCAGGGGCTCACCGCCTTCGCCTCGCTCCACGTAACGTACCGGATTCGCCATGGGGTTGGGCCGGCCATCGGGGCGCTTTTCCCGCTCGATGATTCCATGTCCATCCGCCAGTATGGCGTCTGGCACACCGCCCGCAGCCATGGTTTCAATGAGCCAGTCAAAGTAGTTGGCAGCGTTGTTCCACAGCACCCGACGTGACAGTTTGATCTGACTGCACCAGCCCTCGATCAACGGCTCGAAGTTGCCCTCCAGCAATTCCCGGAAACGATCGAATGGCCCCTCCGGGGGCACCTCAAATGGCCGTCCTTCGTCCGGCAGACGGAAGGCCTCCGGCAAACCATTCTCATCCAGGACGACCTCGATACGGTCCAGGGCCACCGGCAGGTCACGGCCCAACACCAGGTTGGCGGCCACCACCGGCACCGTGAGTTTCACGAAGTAGTACCGGGACCAGAGCGACAGCAGGGCTCGATTATCATCACCGGGCTGGGACCGGCGATATCCCGATAACAGCCACTCCAGGCCGCCATCGGAAACCAGGTCCGCAGCCGGGATGCCCGGACGCTGATCCTGGCCTGCCAAGACCAGCATATCCCGATAGTATTCGAAATCCCCGACAAATAAGGGAGCGAGGGCAGGAATCGTCATGAGGTATCCGCGTCGTGGTCCGTTCAGGCTTTCGGCATGAGCCCAATATGAATTGCGACAATCTTAGCCTAAACGCTTCTCATTATACGCAATGCGACAGAGATAACGAGGGTATCGGCCACCGGTGGCCTGGACGGGATCAGGTTCTCAGCCGCTGCCACCCCGATATCAGGGCCACCAACACCGCCCCAGCCAGCACCCCAATCAGTCCATCAACCAACATTGGGCCGATGGTGGCCATAACAGACCCCAGGCCGGCGGTGAACTCGCGGATCCATTCGTACAGCGGGTGGACACCGTGCACCAGGATGCCACCGCCCACCAGGAACATGGCGGCGGTGCCCACAACCGACAGGGTTTTCATCAGCCAGGGTGCGGCCGTCAGGATGCTGGCGCCCAAGGTCTGGGAGAATGAGGAATCACGCTCGGTCAGGTGCAACCCCAGATCATCCAGCTTAACGATGGCCGCCACCAGGCCGTAAACGCCCACGGTCACCGCCACCGCGATCACCACCAGCACCGCCAGCTGCATGGTGATGGGCTCGGCACTCACCGTGCCCAGGGTGATGGCAATGATCTCGGCGGAGAGGATAAAGTCGGTGCGGATGGCCCCCTTGATCTTGTCCTTCTCCACCGCCTTGAGGTCCTTCTGCGGGTCCGCCATGGCCTGTCGCAGTTCCGCCCGGTGGGCCTCCTCCTGTTCCCGGTGCAGCCACTTGTGGACCAGCTTCTCGAAGCCCTCGTAACAGAGGAAGGCGCCCCCCAGCATCAGCAGGGGCGTGATCAGCCATGGCAGGAAATAACTGATGGCCAGGGCCAGGGGAACCAGGATTACCTTGTTGATGGCCGACCCCTTGGCCACCGCCCACACCACCGGCAGCTCCCGGGCCGGTCGGACGCCGGTCACCTGCTGGGCGTTCAGGGCCAGGTCGTCCCCCAGCACACCGGCGGTTTTCTTGGCCGCCACCTTGGTCATCACCGAAACGTCATCAAGAACGACACTGATATCATCAAGCAGGGTAAGCAGGCTGGCGCCGGCCATGGCATCGGACTCCTATTCAACACCTTAGCAGCCTGTCGGACTTAAGCGATCGTCGCGAGCAAGATGGGAAAGTGAGCGCAAATTTTTCGGATTTTGAGGCGCATAGTGGTTCTATGCAACGAAGAATCCGGGAAATTTGAGCCGCTTTCTCATCGGCGCAGTAGATCAGCCTTAAGTCCGACAGGCTGCTATGGGACAGTGAAAGCTATCGGGCACTATATAGCGTCCCGGGGCGAATGTAATGATTTTTGCTGGCGGCTACCGTGCCGACCGGTCACAACCCCATGGCCTCCGCGGCCACCCGGTTCTTCAGCGGAGTCGCCCGGTCCAGCCAGCGCATGCCGGTGCTGCGCAGCCATTTCAGTGGCAGCTCGTCCCGGGCAAAGAGTTGTTTGAAACCTTCCATGGCGACCATCATCGACAGGTTCTCACCCTTACGTCGACGCTGGTAGCGCTGGAGGAGCAGCAGGTCGCCCGGCGACTGCCCACGCTGGAAGGCGGTTTCCAGTTCCGCCAGCAGGGCCGAGACATCGCCATACCCGAGATTGGCCCCCTGCCCCGCCAGGGGATGGATGGTGTGGGCCGCATCCCCCACCAGGGCCAGACCGGGCTGGACGTACTGTTTGCTGTGACGCTGCCGCAGGGGGAACGAGAACCGCCGGGAAACGGCCTCCACGGGGCCCAGTCGCCCTTCCAGGGCAGTGGTCAGTTCCGCCATGAAGGCATCGGTGTCCAGGGCCAGCAGGCGGCGGGCCTCCGGCGTATCCTGGGACCAGACAATGGAGCAGAACCGATCGCCCTGTTCACCCTCATCACCACTGTCCGGTTGCAGCGGCAGAAAAGCCAGGGGCCCGGTGGCGGTGAACCGCTGCCAGGCGGTGTGCTGGTGGGACTGTGCGGTCTGCACGGTGCAGACGATGGCTTCCTGGTCATAGTCCCACTCCCGGGTGGGCAGGCCGGCCCACTGGCGGATGCGGGAGTGGCCACCATCGGCGCCCACCACCAGGGAGGCGGTAAGCGTCTCGCCACCGGACAAGGTCAGTTGCCAGCCCTCCCCGCGCTGCTCCAGGGCATCCACCGACTGGCCATCCAGACAGGTCAGGTCGCTGTCCCGGACCGCCTCGAACAGGCTGCGGACCAGGTGACGGTTCTCGATGATGGTGCCCAGGGCGGGCACTCCCAGCTCGGCGGCGTCAAACCGGATGCGGCCAATGGCCTCGCCGTCCCAGACATCCATGGCGGTGTAGGGGCAATGGCGGGATTGCCTCGCCCGCTGCCAGACCCCCAGGTCTTCCAGCAAGCGCTGGCTGGCCACGGAGATGGCGCTGACCCGGGGCTCGAAGTCGTCCACCGTGCGGGCCGGCCCTGGCGGCTCCACCAGCTTTGCCACCGGCGCGGCTTCCACCAGTGCCACCCGCCAGCCCTGTTCAGCGGCCCCCAGGGCCAGGGCACTGCCGGTCATACCGCCGCCGACCACGATAATATCGAAATCGCTCATTGCCAGTGCTCCCGGTCGCGGTCCGATGACGGCCTGGATGGTCCACCGGCGGCCACGCCCATGGCCCGTCGGGCAAACCAGTGCTTGGCACCAGGCACGATATCCAGCCCCGCCAGGCCGGCGTTACGGACCGGGCCCAGGGCGGGATAGCCGCCACCAAACAGGCGAATCAGGGAATCGGAGAATCCGATGGTCTGCTGCTGGTCCGGGGCATGCTGCTGCCGGTAACGTTCCAGCACCCGCAGGTCCCCGGGTGGCATGTCGTTGTCACGGGCAAACCGGAAGGCCTCCACCAGGGCCATCAGCCCCCGCAGCGCCAGGTTGAAGCCCTGCCCCGCCACCGGGTGGAGGGCATGGGCGGCATTGCCCACCAGGGCCACGCCGGGGCGCACGCACTCGTTGGCGGTGGTGAGGGCCAGGGGATAGTGGTGACTCTCTCCAAAACGGGTGAAGCGCCCCAGGCGCCAGCCAAATACCTGCTGCAGGCGGGCGCAACGGCCAGCCTCGTCCAGGGCCAGCACCTCCTCCAGGTCCGCCGGCGACAACGTCCATACCAGGGCGGAGCGGTGACCATCTTCAGGACCGCCCACCTGGGGCAGCAGGGCCATGGGCCCCCGCTCGGTGAACCGCTCCCAGGCAACGCCCTGATGGGGTTGTTCGGTACTGACATTGGCGATCAGCGCGTACTGGCCGTAATCCTCCTTCTGGATGCCAATCCCCAGGGCCTCCCGCAAGCCGGAACGACCCCCGTCCGCCACCACCAGGCAACGGCTGGTGAGGCTGCGCGCCTCGCCGTCCTGCCGGATCATGACACGCACACCGCCCTGTAGACTGGTCACTCCCTCCGCCTGGGCCGGTGCCAGCCAGTGAATGTCCGGCTGTTGTGCCAGGGACTCCATCAGGCACAGCCCCAGCCAGCGGTTGTCGGCGACGTAACCCAATGCCGGCTGCTGGTGGTCCGATGCGTCCAGGCGGGTGACGCCGAAACGGCCTTTCTCGGAGACGTGGATATGCCGGATGGCTGCGGCCTGCGCACTGATGGACGGCCACAGCCCCAGACGCTCGAAGATCTGGCGGGAACCCCAGGACAGGGCCGTGGAGCGGGCATCATAGCTGGGCTGGTAATCGCCGGGCGCGGGATCGCCGGACAGGGGGAAGGCCTCCACCACGGTCACGCGGTAGCCGGGCACCAGCCGGCAGATGGCCAGTGCCAGGGTCGCCCCCGCCAGCCCGCCACCGGCGATCAGTATGTCCGTGTCCCACGCCTGCCTGTCAGCCATTGATCCGCTTCACTCCGCCATTAACGCTTCCACTTCGGCGATGTTCTTGGGCACCGCGTCCGTAAGCACCTTGCAGCCATCCTTGGTGACCACCACATCGTCCTCAATGCGCACGCCTATGCCGCGCCACTTCGGGTCCACATCCATATTGTCCGGGGCGATGTAGAGCCCCGGCTCCACGGTCATCACCATGCCCGGCTCCAGCACCCGCCAGGCGTCGCCCACCTTGTAGTCGCCCACATCGTGGACATCCATGCCCAGCCAGTGGCCGGTGCGGTGCATGAAGAACGGACGGTAGGCCTCCGTCTCCAGGGCCTTTGTCAGGGGGCCGTCGATAAGCCCCAGGTCAATCAGTCCCTCGGTCAGCACTTCCAGCGCCGCCTCGTGGGGCATGTTCCAGTGGTGGCCGGGCTGCACCGCGTCGATGGCGGCGTACTGGGCCTCCAGCACCACTTCATAGATGGCCCGCTGGGCCTCGCTGAAGCGGCCGCTGACCGGGAAGGTACGGGTGATGTCCGAGGCGTAGCAGTCCACCTCGCAACCGGCGTCAATCAGTACCAGGTCCCCCTCCCGCAGTGGCGCACTGTTCTCGATATAGTGCAGCACGCAGGCATTGGCGCCGCTGCCCACGATGGAGGGATAGGCGGTGTTGCGGGCACCATGCTCCATGAAGGTGTGGATCAGCTCCGCCTCGAGCTGGTACTCGTAGCCCCCCTTGCGGGCCCGTTTCATGGCCCGGCAGTGGGCTTCGGCACTGATCCGGCCGGCCTCCGCCATGACCTTGATTTCCTTCGGGCTCTTGTACAGGCGCAGGTCGTGGAGCAGGTGTTCAAGGGCCACGAACTCGCCGGGGGGCTGGGCACCCGCCCGTACCTTGCTGCGGATCAGCTTGACCCAGTCCATGACCCGGGCATCGAAGGCCTGGTCCCGGCCCAGAGGGTAGTAGACCCGGCTGCGGCCCTCGATCATCCCGGGCAGGATGTCATCGATATCGGCGATGGGAAAGGCGTCGTCCAGCCCGTAGTTTTCAATCGCCCCCTCCGGGCCGGTAATGGAACCGTCCCACTGTTCCTTCTCCGGGTTCCGTTCACGGCAGAACAGTACCGACTCGCCATGTTCGCGACCGGGAATCAGCACCACCACGGCTTCCGGCTCATTGAAACCGGTCAGGTACTGGAAGTCACTGTCCTGCCGGAACGGGTAGAGCACATCCCGGTTGCGGGTGTGTTCCGGGGCCGCGGGCAGGATGGCAATGCTGTCCCTGGCCATCACATCCATCAGCCGGCGACGGCGCTCGGCATGTTCACTCATCGGAATCCACGGACTCATAGGGTCTCCTGATCATCAAACTCAGTGCAGGGTCTGGCCTGCGGACGGTGTCGACGACTCCGGGGGATTGAACTCCGTGAATACGGAAATCACCCCCAGGCGGACGTACTCGGTAATGTCGATAAGCTGCACTTCCGCCGCCTCGTCACCCTCATCGGATTCTTCCACCTGACTGATGGCCACCATGTCCTCGATCAGTTCCCGGATCTCGTCCGGAGCCTGACCCAGCTTCTCACCGGCGGCCAGCGCCATGCCTTCAAGGAAACCACGCACCCAGGCCGCCAGGGCCTGCAGGCGTTGCTCGAACGCATAGTCGTCTTCCGGCAGCAGGGGCTCGAAGGCCATATCGGTTGCCCGCAGCTGGTCCAGGGTCTGCCGGTAGGCCTCGGCCATGAAGTCGGGCAGTTCCGCCGGCAGGTCTTCGCCCTGAGCCAGGGTTTCCGGTGCGATGCCGATATGCTCGCACACCACTTCCAGCCATTGCTGCTGATTCAGGCGGGCACCGGCGGCAAGCCGGCCACAGAGTCCGCCGTGTAGCTCTGAGGGATGACTGAACGCCCGGCAGCGGGTAAACAGGTTCGCCCAGCCCTCGAAATCACCAGCGCTGGCACCGGGTTCTGCGTTGTCGGTCATGAAGTCGCTGTACCTGTCAGTTGAATGGGTCTCCAATCCTAGCATTTCCGCCGTGGCAGCGGCATATCCATCCGCCGAAAGACGTCATGCTTGACCTGGCAACGGATTCAGGTAACTTACGTTATAACATATCAAAAGGAGATCGATTACATGGCTATTCCAGGTATCTACAGGGCTTCCCTGCTCGCCCTGGCCTGCGCAGGCTTTGCCACCACAGCAACCGGTGACGAACACGGCCACCATCAACAGGCCCATGTCCATGGCCAGGCAAAACTCCAGGTCGCTGTCGAGGGCCGGACCGCCGAGCTGATCCTGCAATCACCGGCGGCCAACCTGCTGGGGTTCGAGCACAAGCCAAAGAACGCCGAACAGGAAGCCGTGCTCATGGAAACCCGGGAGTGGCTGACTGCGAATCCGCTGGTGCAGACCGCCAGCAACGACTGTACCGTGACCGCTGGCAGCATCCATCACGGGCGGGGCCTTGAGGGTGGGGATGAGCACGAGCACGAGCACGAGCACGAGCACGAGCACGAGCACGAGCACGAGCACG
>NZ_JAVVLT010000071.1:0-3790 GCF_036224885.1 Marinobacter sp. OP 3.4 | reverse complement strand
TCATGGCAACACGATACTCGATCAGGGAGTGTTGCACTTAGTTATTGAGCGCGCGACCTGTACATTCGTTACATGGGATTTGGCTCAGCTGCAACCGTGACTATCGGTAAACAGAAAGAGCCATTCGGCCTGGAAGAATTAACGAGCTCAAAAGACATCTCAGCGCTTGAGCGATCTGCCATGACCGAGCGTTATGCCCCCGGTCGCAGCGGCGGCATCCAGCTCAGCGGCAAAGGCAGCAACTGGACCTACGGTATCGGCTACTTCGAGGCAGGCGGCAATGGCAGCGACGATTTCAATAACACGGCAGTAACCGCACGGGGCACGGTTGCACCGATTCAAACGAACAATATGGTTGTTCATCTTGGTGCGGGTTATACCACGCGTGATGCCGACACTCAGGCCGATGAGGTCGATACGTTTAATCTGGAGCTCGCCGGCGCTTCCGGGCCCTTCCATGCCCAGGCCGAATATTTCGATTCCGAGGAAGGCCAGGTGGATGTTGATGGTTATTACGTACAGCTTGGCTGGATCATCACCGGCGAAAGCCGTCCTTACAAAGCCGGAGCATTCAAGCGGGTAAAACCGGCATCACCCAAAGGGGCCTGGGAAGTTGTTGCCCGCTTTGAGGATGGTGACGGAAAATACAGTGATGTGGGGCTGGCCACGACCGACGGTGAGCAAACAACACTGGGCGTTAACTATTACGCCAACAAGAATGTTCGACTTGGAATGAGCTACATGGATGGCGAAGAAGCCAATGGCGCTAGCGGAGATGAAGTGCGTGCGAGGTTACAATATGCGTTTTGACCGCATGGCGGGTTCTTGAATAAGCTTACCACTTGATTAGGGCACTGGTACGGGAAACATTGCGATCAAAAAACAATCGGAAAATTCAGTTAGAGTTCAGTTTAGCTTGATATAGTTCTTGCGAGTTAATGAAGTACTCAGGTTTTTAGGGCAGATATTCATCTGCCCATTTTTTTGTCTGCCCCGCTCTGAATAGAGCTCATCTGAAGTTTCTGGGTACATAGCTATCTGGCAATAATCAATTCCTGAAAAAGGGGCGCACCGACGCGCACGTGGAGTCGTCTGGCAGTCTGTCGGGATTAGGTTGTTAGGTCTCTCATAGCCAGAAAACCCCGGCTGGAAACCAGGGCTATGACAGAGAGGGAATGCAAAGGCGAACTCGCCGCCGATCAGTTGGCCTTGGGTTGTTGATCAGAAATTAACGCTGATCCCCAGCGAAGCGGTACGTGGCATGTTTGGCCTGGCGCCATCGGGCAAACGTGAAACAATTTGCTGTTCATCGAACAGGTTGTCCACTTTCAGGAAGACATCGGCACTGGCGGTCAGCGCGTAACGGCTGATGAAGTCGACCAGGAACAGGGATTCGGTCTCGTCCAGTTCGGTGGCCGTGTTGTTGCATCCCGCGCTCACACACATCTCATCGACGTAGGTAGTCACCAGATAGTTGTCCCAGCCGCTCTGGTGCTCCATGCCGACCCGCAGGCTCATCTGGTTTTCCGGAACGTCTTTGAGCTGCTCGCCTTTTTTCAGGCCAGAGGCAGCATTGTCCTTGCTGATTTCCGCCTGGGTAAAGGTGTAGGTAAGGCTGACCGGAAGGTAGAAGTCGCCCGCCTCGGTGCCGGTCTGGAGCTGGAATTCCGCACCGGCAATTTCAGCCTCGCCGGTTACGAAACTGCCAGAAGTGGCGTCATTGCTGCACGGCGAGCCCACTGAACAGTTTTCAGCCTTGTTGGAGAAATCGCTGTAGAAGCCGATCATTTCCGCGAAGAACGCATTGCCAAAGTAGCGGACGCCGGCTTCCCAGTTCTTGCTGGTTTCCGGTTCTTCGTTTGCCCTGGCACCACCTCCGAGAGGGGAGAAACCCCGGTGCACACCGCCCAGAACCTGCCAGCTTTGGGACAGGTCGTAGGTAAAGGAAGCGCCGGGCAGGAGTTCAGCGCTGTCATTGGTGCGGGTGCTGTCGACCGTTGTGCGGCCGGGATCAGCGTACTGGGTGCGGCTGGTTTTCACATCCTCGTAGCGTAGCGCAAGGTTGATGCTGAGTTTGTCCGTCGCCTGCCACATGTCGAGTGCCCAGAAGCTCAGGGCTTCGCCGGTCTCGAAGCGATTATTGCTGCCCGTTGGGGCCACGCTGTTCTGGAACACGAGGGAGCCATTGATCTGGTCGTAAACATCTACTGGCTGGAAGCGATCCATTTCATCTTCGTGGGTGCGGGCACCGAAATCGAACTCATGGTTGCCAATGTTTACATCAAAGTTTGTCTGAACGCCCTGGGAGACGTACTCCCTGGCGTTGTTCTTGTAATTCAGGCCGCTGGTGTCAACGGTACCGTCGAGAATACCCTGGGCATTGGCGTCACCGGCGTTTGCCTGGTCGATGATGTTTCCGGCGCCACTGAGCTTGTACCAATTGCGTTTGAAGTCGTTGCGATAGAGGGTTGTGGTGCTGCTTACATTGTCGCTCCACTCGAACTGATGAGTCAGGCTGACACCGGAGTGAGTATTATCCATCTGGTCGGGACTGGAAAGCCCGTAGCGCCGGTTGGGGTCCTGGTTGAAGTCCGCATCCGTCAGTCCGACATAGGTCGAGTTGGAGGTTTCCTCGGAATACTGCAGCTTGGCGGTTACGCTCTGGCGCTCTCCCTGCCAGCGCAGTTTGCCGACATAGTCTTCGATATCAAAGCCGGTATCGCGGTTACTGCGGTCAATCTCCTTGAAGCCTTTCGCGGAGCGCTGGATGGTCTCAAGCAGGTAGCCCCAGTCGCCGGCCGTGTCACCGTAGGTTACATGAACGTCGGTGGAGCCGCGGTCGTTGGTGACGGTCTCAATATACCCCTGCCGCTGATCGGGAATGGGTGTGGAAATCAGGTTGACGACACCACCGGTGGTTTGCGGGCCATAGCGCAGCAGCGGGGCACCCTTGAGCACTTCCAGCGAGGACATGCGCTTCAGCGTCGGGAAATAATAGGCGGCCGGGTTAGAATAGGGGGCCGGCGCGATCAGAATGCCATCTTCCATCAGGGTAACATTGCTGCTTCGCTCGGCCGTGGCACCGCGAATGCCAATGTTAGGGCGCAGGCCCTGACCTTCCTCTTCCCGTACATACACGCCCGGGACGGTTTTCAATACCTGGTTGATGTCGGCCTCAACCTCGGTTTTCAACTGCTGATCGCCAACTACATAGCCTGACCCCGGCAGAGTTTGGGCTGCAGACGCATCGCCAATGATTTCCAGGGCTTCAAGGGTCTGGGGCTGGTCATCGCCAGCGGCAGAGCCCATGGCTGGGGCCAGGCTGATCGCCACAGCCAGTGATAGTTGGGAAGGTCTAAACATACGGTTGTTCTCCGTTATCATTGAATTTTCCGGATGCAAGTGATAATGATTAGCATTACATTTCGAAACTTTATGGTTTTGTAACTATTAAGTCAATAGCCAATTCTTATGGGTCGAAACGTGTCAACAGGCTGAAAACCGTCAACTCCCGCTTTTCCTTTATCGACCGAGAGGATTGTTCAGATAGCTTGCGGGTATGCCGATGCTAATGACGTCAACACCCTGCGCCATGGCCCGGTGTTCAAGCCGGACGCCGAGTGAAACCGCTTGAGGCAGAGTAGGGTCTGGCCAGCGCGCCGGCCTTCTCAGCCCTGGAGAATGCTGTGAGTGCCTAGGGTGTGCGGGTAATTCTATAAACTAGAGGCTGCCGGGTGTCAATGGCCATTTATTTTGACCCACCTTTGGCCAATAAAATTGACCCACCTTT
>NZ_JAVVLT010000070.1:0-50321 GCF_036224885.1 Marinobacter sp. OP 3.4 | reverse complement strand
GGGATGGACCGTGAATTGCGGCGAAGAAACGCCCCCAGACCCCTACTAACCCTCGGACCCGCCCCCCAATCCAAGCACCATTCACAACGAAACCACCACCAACCCTTGACCTATGAGCAACTCACAGGTTCTAGTCTACGCTGACAGATCAACCAAGTTGAGATAACCGATGAAAGTCAGCGAACTGGCAAAAGCAGCCGAGGTAAACCCGGACACCGTCCGGTTCTACACCCGGGAAGGTCTGCTCAACCCCACCCGCAATCCGGACAACAACTACCAGCAGTACGACGCCGAAGACCTGCGCCGGCTCCGGTTTGCCCGCAAGGCCCGGCAACTGGGATTCTCGCTGCCGGAAATCCGGGCCATCCTGGAACAGGCGGACGAGCACCACTCCCCCTGCCCCATGGTTCGTGACGTATTCGAAGACCGGCTGGCCAGCGTGGAGCGGGAAATCGCCGAACTCCAGCAACTGCGCGAGCGCATGAAAAGCGCCCTCAAAGCCTGGCAGGCCATGCCCGACGGCACCCCGGACGGTCATACCATATGCCGGCTGATCGAACACTGGGACGATGACCAACCCCATCATAACGGAGACTGCCACCATGGCTGATGTAGCAACCGTCACACCCGCACTCTCCATATCCGGGGCCAGTTGCCAGGGTTGTGTCGACAGGATCAGGGCCGCGCTGGCTCCCCTGGTGGATAGCCCGGACGATGTGGAGGTCGACCTGGAGCGACAGACCGTGGCTCTCCCCGACCGTGTGAACCTGGACGATGCTGCCGCAAGGGTGACCGAGGCCGGCTATCCGGCCCAGGCCCTGACAGCAGAACCGGCCTCGTGCTGTCAGGTAGGTGGTGCTTCTGAAAAACAGCAGGAAGCGCCCACGCAAACGACAGGGCCCGCCAGCTGGGAAGATCAGATACAACTCGCCGTTACCGGCGCTACCTGTTCCTCCTGCGTCGCCACCATTGAAAAGGCCCTGACCTCCGTATCGGGCATCACCAGTGCGTACATGAACCTGGCCGACAACACCGCCACCGCATACGGCAACGCCGACGCCGAGACCCTGCTACAGGCCGTGGAACGTGCCGGCTACGGCGCCTCGGTGATTGAGGACGCGGAGGCTGCGGATCGCGAAAAGCAGGCACAGGACCGCAGGGACTACCGGGACATGCTGGTCAAGATGGCCGTCAGCCTGGGGCTGGGGATTGGCCTGATGGCCTATGGCATGGGCTTCGGGTCCATGATGGTCGGCGATACCAATCAGCTCACCTGGATCAACCTGGGCATCCTGACCCTGGCGGTCATGGTGGTGACCGGGCGCCATTTCTTTATCGGGGCCGCCAAGGCCTTCCGCCATCACAACGCCAATATGGATACCCTGATTGCCCTGGGCACCGGCACGGCCTGGGTCTATTCGATGGTGGTGTCCATCTTCCCGGGTGTGTTTCCCGAGATGGCCCGCCATGTGTACTTTGAAGCCTCCGCCATGATCATCGGCCTGATCAACCTGGGCCAGGCGCTGGAACTCCGGGCCAAGGGCAAGACCTCCGAGGCGGTCCGCCGCCTGCTCGACCTGCGGGCGAAAACCGCCCGGGTGATCCGCGATGGCCAGGAGCAGGACCTGCCGGTGGAACAGGTTCGCAAGGGCGATCATATCCGCGTACGCCCCGGCGAGAAGCTGCCCGTGGACGGTGTGGTGGTCGACGGTAGCACCCGTATTGACGAGAGCATGCTCACCGGGGAGCCCATGCCCGTGGCCAAGGCCGAGGGTGACAACGTCTCCGCTGGCACCCTCAATACTCACGGTGCCATTGTCTATGAAGCCACCCGCGTGGGCAGCGAAACCGCCCTGGCCCAGATTATCCGGCTGGTGAAGAAGGCCCAGGGTTCCAAGCCCGCCATCGGCCGGCTGGCCGATAAGATCTCCGCCGTGTTCGTGCCCAGTGTGATGTTGGTTGCGGTGATCACGGCTCTGGCCTGGTTCAACCTGGGACCGGATCCCAGGGTGGTCCATATGATGGTGGCAGCCACCACGGTACTGATCATCGCCTGCCCCTGTGCCCTGGGGCTGGCTACCCCCATGTCGGTGATCGTCGGCGTGGGCAAGGCCGCCGAATACGGTGTGCTGATCCGCCAGGGAGAAGCCCTGCAAACCGCCGGCAAGCTGGACCTGGTGATTCTCGACAAGACCGGCACCATCACCGAGGGACGCCCCCGGGTTACCCATGTCCATGCGGCCGATAACGACAGTGAAAGACTGCTGTCACTGGCCGCCGCCCTGGAACGGCACTCCGAACACCCGCTGGCGGAGGCCATCGTGCATCATGCCGAAGCGCAGGCGGTGGCAATGGAAACCGTGACCGGTTTTGAAGCCCTCAACGGCAAGGGCGTAAAGGCAAACCTGGATGGCCAGACCCTGCGTCTGGGCAACCGCCGCTGGCTGGAAGAAGAGGGTATCAACCTGTCCTCCCTGGAAGACGCCGCCCGGTTGATCACCGACGACGCCGGTACACCCCTGTTCCTGGCCAGGGGACCCCTGGTCCTGGGAGTGATTGGCGTGGCCGACGCCATCAAGGAAGACTCCGGTGACGCCATCCGCCGCCTTCACGATGCCGGCATCCGGGTGATGATGGTAACCGGCGACGTGCAGGCCACCGCAGACGCCATCGCCCGCAAGGCCGGCATCGACGACGTCCGCGCCGAGGTGCTGCCCGAGGACAAGGCCGGTATCGTGGAAGAGATGCGTGGCAAGGGCTACACCGTGGCCATGGTGGGCGACGGCATCAACGATGCCCCGGCCCTGGCCGCCGCCGACGTGGGCTTTGCCATCGGCACCGGCACCGATGTGGCCATCGAAAGCGCGGCCATCACCCTGATGCGGGGCTCCCTGCACGGGGTGGCGGATGCCATCGAAGTGTCCCGGGCCACGGTACGCAATATCCACCAGAACCTGTTCGGGGCCTTTGTCTACAACACCCTGGGCATCCCCATCGCCGCCGGTGTGCTCTATCCGGTGTACGGCGTGCTGATGAGCCCGATCCTGGCGGGGGCCGCCATGTCCCTGTCCTCAGTGACGGTAGTCAGCAACGCCAACCGCCTACGGCTTTTCAAACCCGGTCACATAACCACCTCAAAGGAGGGGAACCCATGACAACGTTACTGGTCAACCTGGCAGGGCTGGCGCTGATGGGCGCCATTGTCTGGTGGTTCTGGCTTTCCGACACCGATGCTTCTGATACACAACACGATCACCACTGAGGAACGCACCATGAAACAACGGATCCTGGCCGCCGGCCTTATCGCGGCAATGGCCACCAGCTACAGCGCCATCGCCGAGGAAAACACCCTCTCCATTGAGGTTTACAAGTCCCCGTCCTGCGGCTGCTGTGGTGACTGGGTGGACCACCTGGAAGAGAATGGATTCGAGGTGGATGTCACCGACACCGCCAACCTGAACCAGGTCAAGATGGACGCGGGGCTGACACCCCAGCTATCCAGCTGCCATACCGCCTTTATCGGCGATTATGTGATTGAGGGTCATGTGCCTGCAGCGGATATCAAACGTCTGGTGGAGACGGCACCGCAGGCCCACGGCCTGACCGTACCGGGTATGCCCGTTGGCTCTCCCGGCATGGAGATGGGTGACCGGAAGGACGCCTATCAGGTACTGCTGTTCAACGAGGCCGGCCAGACCCGGGTGTTTGCGGAATATCAGTGATTCGGCCTCATAGGGCCACGCTGACTACGCATTGACCAGCAAGTCGTTTATGATTGGGGCCATTGTCCCGGCCCGTGAATTCACTGACTCATGACAGGGCGCCCAGACCTTCGTCAGGGGGGAGAAAACCCGCCGGGACGCGGTATCCAGTCCGGAAGGAAAACGCCTTGAGCCTCAAGACACGCATTCTGGGCCTGGCCACGGCCCTTATCCTGGTGGCTTCATTCGCCACCTGGGTGGCCTACCGCGCCCTGTCCGAGGACATCATCGAGCGCTGGGGCCAACAGGTGGCGGAGATCCAGGTACGGTACGACAGCGCCCGACTGCTGCAGTCCCTGGAACGGGAAATCGGCCTGGCCCGCCAGATGGCCGACTCCTCCACCCTGATCCAGTGGGCCCAGTCTCCGGATGACCCGGCCCTGGAGGCCGCCGCCATCCGACAGATGGAGAGCTTCCGCGCCAATTTCCACGACAACAGCTATTTCGTGGCCCTTCGGTCCAACGGCCACTACTACTTCAACAACGCCAGCAACGAATTCGCCGGCGATCAGTTCCGCTACGTACTGGACCGCCAGGATCCGGACGACGCCTGGTTCTTCCAGTTGATCGAGGAAGGCCGCGACTTCCACCTCAACGTCAATCCGGACACCGAACTGGGCGTCACCAAGCTCTGGATCGACGTACTGATGCGGGGCTCGGACGGCGAGATCCTGGGCATGGTGGGGACCGGCCTGGAGCTGGATTCGTTCCTTCAGGACATTGTCGATATCGGCCAGGATGGCATCACCACCCTGTTCGTGGACTACAACGGCGCCATCCAGCTCTACCGCGACCGCAACTACATCGACTTTGCCAGCATCATCAAGCCCGAAGGCCAGAAGAACACCGTTGACCTGCTGTTCGACGACCCGGACGACCAGAAGAAGGTGCTGGGCATGCTGCAGATGCTGAAGAACAGCGGCGGCGAACAGGGCAAGGTGACCAGCAGTTTTGTCACCGTGGATGGCCGCAAGCATCTGGCCGGCGTGGCCTACCTGCCGGCCATTGGCTGGTTCGAGATCACCCTGCTGGACCTGGAAACCCTGCTGCCGGTGAGTTACCTGTGGCCGCTGGTGGCGGTATTCCTGGCCACCCTGCTGGTGACCCTGCTTCTGTTCCACCTGCTGATCAGCCGGCGGGTACTGAACCCGGTGATGGCCCTGGAAGAGGCCGTGAAGCAGGTCCGCCAGGGCAATTTCAGGCTGCCGTCGCTGCCCAAGCCCAACAATGAGATCGGCCGGTTAAGCAGTCACTTCGAGCAGATGGCGGCCGCCCTCAAGGACTCCACCGAAGACCTCCAGGGTCAGGTGGACGAGCGCACCCGGGACCTGCACCGGCTGGCGCGCCGGGATCCGCTGACGGAACTGGGCAACCGCCGGGCCCTGGATGAACTGTTCGCCGGCGAGATCGAACGGGCCCAACGGGAGGGTAACGGCTTTGGCGTACTCTGGCTGGACATCGACCACTTCAAGACCATCAACGACGAACAGGGCCACCAGAGTGGCGACGCCATCCTCTGCGATGTAGCTCACTGGCTGCGGGCCAGTCTGCGCCCCTATGACCAGGCCGGTCGCTGGGGCGGCGACGAGTTCGTGGTCATCCTCTCCCCCTGCGACAGCCATACCCTGGCCCACATCGGCCAGCGGGTACGCAGCCATGTGGAAACCCAGAGCCAGGCCATGGGCATGCCGGTCACCATCAGCGTCGGCGGCCACCTGGCCAGACCCGGGGAAACCCTCGACGAGATTCTCAGACAGGCCGATCAGGCCCTTTACCAGGCCAAGCAGTCCGGGCGCAACCGTCTGGTGACCAGTGACCAGGAGGTGCCGGATACCGAGACCAGCGAATAACGGTTAACCCGGCAGCAGCTCGATCGGATAGCGGATGGTGGAGCGGCCAGCGCCATCCTTCTCACCGAAGTTCACCAGTTGCAGGCGGGCGCAGATCTTCGCCTCCAGGGTCGGCTGGTCCAGGGACGACTCCACCACCTTGCAGCTTGAGACCGTACCACTTTCCTCGATGACCAGTTCCGGCGTCACCGTGCCCCGTAGGGAGGGGTTACGCCGCAACGCACGGTTGTAGATGCTGAACACCGCCGCCTTGTTGGCGTCCATGGTGCGGCGCAGTTCCTCACGACTGCGGCTGACCTGCCGGGGCGGCGCCGGGGTGGGCTCGGCCTGGGGAACGGGCTCTGGTGAGGCGGTTTCCCTGGGCGCCTGCACCTGGGTTTCCTGGCGCTGTTGCAGTGCCACCTGCCGGGCCTGTTCCTCTGGCTGGTGGTCGGAGACCCCCTGGGAGCGTTCGCTGGTAGCCTGTTCGGCCAGGCGATCGGTATCCGTGGCCGCCGGCGAATCGCTCCGCGCCCTGGGGCCCTGCAGCGAGGTGTTACCGGAACGCTCCCGCAGGGCGGACAGTTCGCTGCTCATAGCCATGATACCGGTGTTGCGGGCGGTTTCCCGGGCCTGCTCCTCTTCCGAGGGTTGCGGGCTGGGGGGCTCGGGCTCCGGGGCTGCAGCGGTCTGTTCCGCCGGGGCCGGCTGGGGTGCCGGCTCGGGCGCGGGCTCCGGTTCCGGCTCAGGCTCGGGCTGGGGTTCCGGCTGCGATACCGGTTCCGGCGTGGGCTCGGGCGCGGGTTCTGGCTCAGGTTCTGGTTCGGGCTCCGGTTCCGGTTCTGGCTCGGGTTCAGGTTCAGGTTCAGGCTCTTCTTCCAGAATCAGCTCCGCCAGCTGCGGCGGCTCCTCTGTCTCTTTCGGCGGTGGCTCCGGTATCGGCATGAACTCCAGCACCACAATGGCGACCAGGAACACCGGCGCCAGCACCCAACTGATAATCCGCAGACGACGACGGTCGCTGTCACTCTCTTCCCAGGGCAATCCATAGCGGCGCTCAGCCATGTTACGCGCCCTCCGGATTCTTCTGGGTGACCGCCAGGGAAATGGCCGAGTATCCCGCCTCGGTGCAGGAAGCCATCAGCTTGCGCAGCACGGCGTAAGGCAACTCCTGGTCCGCCAGGATATTCACGGGTCGACCCGGCACCGCCTCGTCATCACCGGCGGCAGCGGTTTCCCCGGCCCGCTCGGGCACCTCCAGTGCCGACAGGGCCTGGGTCAGGGGCGGGGCAACCGCCGCTTCACTGGCGTCCAGATCCGCCCGGGTCATGATCAACTGGCCATTGAGCAGGATATTGTCTTCGGTGACGATCAGGGTCGGGGCGTCCTCCGGCGACTGCTGGGATGTGGACTCCGGTAGCACGATTTCCGGGTTGTCGCTGATCAGCTGGTTGTCCGCCGAGGAATTCACCATCAGGAAGAACACCAGGATGGTGAAGATATCCATCAGCGACACCAGGTTCAGCTTACCCTGGTTCTTGGTACGGCGATGATGGCGCCGCAGCCGGCGGGCCCGTGGGGATTCCTTCACGGCGATACCTCCCCGACACGGCCCTGCGGGGCGTCACCCACGGAGATATTGGGGAACAGCTTCACCTCCACCAGGCTGGTCACCTCCACGGTGTGGAACGAGCGCACCGTGTCCATCACCCCGATCAGGGTCTGATAGTGGGTGTCGGGGCTGGATTTGACGGTGATGTCCTCCTGCTCCGGCCATTGCTTCTTGAGCTGCTTCATGACCAGCAGCAACTGGTCGTAGTCCGGCGTTGTCGTGTCGCCTTCGTCAACGTCGCTCACCGGCAGCGGCGGGATCTCCCGCAGCACATGGCCCTCGCTGTCGGTGACCGCAAGTTGCTGCCCGGTGATGATCACCACGGGCCGTATCGGCTGTTCCTCGGCGGCGGCACCGGAACTGCGCGGGAAGTTGAGCTCGATGATGGTGGTGCGGGCAAAGACCACACTCATCAGCAGCACCGGCACCAGCACGATCATCAGATTGAGGAACGGGGTGACGTCCAGGTCCGCTTCACTTGTCAGCCGGCGATGTCTGCGCCTCATGGCGTTCTCCTGACCAATGGCATCCGCGGGAGCACTCAGTTCGAGGGAGTGCCCGTCGCCCTGGGCGATTGCGGCCTTGCCGCCTGGGAAGCCGGCGCGCTGGCCGTGGCCGGATTGGCATCACTGATCAGGTTGAGCACCTTGATGCCCGCCATCTCGAAGCTGTCGACGATCTCGTTGGTGCGGGTCTGCAGCAGGGCGTGGATCAGCAGCAGTGGAATAGCGGTGATCAGTCCGAAGGCGGTGGTGCTCATGGCCAGGGAGATACTGCTGGACAGCATGGCCTGGCGGTTGCCGGCGGCTTCGTCGGCCCCCAGGGCGGTAAAGGCGTCGATCAGGCCGAAGATGGTGCCGAGCAACCCCAGCAGGGTCGCCACGTTGGCGAGGGTCGCCAGGTACTGGGTGCGCTTCTCCAGCCTTGGCATCACCTCCAGCAGCCCCTCCTCCATGGCGTACTCGATATCCTCCCGGGGCTGCTTACGGGCCAGGCGCAGCAGGCCGGCGCCGATCATGGTGGCCATGGCACTGCCGGAGTCACGGGCGTAGTTCAGGGCGCCCTTGAGATCCTTGCGGTGCAGCATGTCGTGTAGCTTGCGGAAATCCCGGCGATTGATGTGTTTCTGGGTGGTCAGGTACAGCCAGCGCTCCACGGCGACAATGAGTCCGATCAGCAGGACAATGGCGATAACGACCATGAAGGGGCCGCCGTCCTGGAAGAAGCCAGCAATGGATTCGATCATGGGGGTTTACTCCTGGGTGTCCTGTGATCGTGATTCAAGTCGGGTCTGGTGGTAGTCGAGGCGCCGGCGGAAGTTCTCCCGCTCCAGCGGTGCCGGGGTCTCCCCCGTCATCAGGCGGCGTTCCATGGGTTCCGGCCCCTCGCTGGCAACCGGTTGCCAGGGCACCAGGTAGAGCACGGTGGGCAGTTCCTGTTCTCCCTGGATGCGGGTACCCTCGATGGTCACCACCTGGCCCTGGCCGCCCGCCTGCTGACTCTGGGCAGGTCCGGCGATCAGTAGCATCAATACCGTCAAGGTTAACGACATCCGCCCGTGGCGACTGTGCCGGGTTTCCCGCTTTTGTGTTCTGACGTTGTTCATGTCACTCATAAGGACCATCAAAGTCGGTTTTTGAGATCGGCTACCCATTGCGCCACCATCGGATCCGGCTCCGGCAGTAGCGCTTGGTATTGCTGGTACAGGTCCAGGGCATCCTGGTGCCGGCCCTGGTACAGGTCCAGCAGGATGCCCAGGTTGCGAATGCTGGGCAGGTGCTCCGGATCGGCGGTCAGCGCCTGTCGGTAGTAATCCTCCGCCTGTCCGAACTCACCGTCCTGGCGGGCCAGCACGCCCAGATGGTTGAGAGCATCCGGCTGTTCGGGATCACTGGCCAGCACGTTTTCAAAACAGGCTTCGGCGGCGTCGGTCTCCCCGGCCCTGAAATCCAGGATGCAGAGGTTCACCAGTGGCCCGGACAGGTCGGGCCGCTCCCGGTGCAGTGTGGTCAGGGCCCGGCGGGCCTGGTCCGGCTCATTCGCCATCAGGGCCACCGCCTGCTGGAAGCGGCCACGGAACTCCGATGAAATCGCGGCCCCGCTGCCAGAGTCATCCCGTCCGATATCCGGTGTCGACGCACACCCGGCCGCCAGCACGACGACCCATAGCCACCCCGCCCGCCAGGTATCATTCCAGTTCATGGACGGCACCTCCGGTCTGTTCCGGCTTGTTGTATCGCGCAGGCAGCAGTTTGCCCAGGGCCTCGAAGCTGCGACGAATCCAGCTGTCATAATGGCCGTCGCGGGTCTGCGCCACGTTCTGCTCGTGGATGGCAATGGCATCGTCCTCGAAAGGGTAGGCCTGTTCCTCCAGCAACAGCTCGTACTGCATCTGCTCCATGTCACTCAGGCCCGGCGGGCGCTCCGACGCCATCAGGTCCCGGGCCAGGAGACGATAGAGCTCCGCCAGCCGGTAGCCCGCCTGGCTGTGGTAGTCCTCGTGGCCATAGGCGGCGGCTTTTTCATAGCCATCGGCGGCCTCGTCCAGGGCATCCATCTTGGCCCGCAGGTTGTCCTGCAGGGGCAGGGTCAGCTGGATGGCCTCGAAATCGGCCCGGGCCTGGTCCGCCAGGGTGATGGCGGCCTCCGAGGCCAGCATGGCGGTACGGTTGTCGGCGCTGTCGCCAAGGCGATCGGCGGTGGCAACCTGCTGTTCCAGCCAGTACCGGCGCTGGCCGTCGTCGCCCTGTTCGCCGCTGAGCTCCGCCAGCCGGTTGGCGGCCTCCATATAGGGTGACACGGGTTCCGGATACTGTTCGGCGTACTGGCGGTAGGCACTGATGGCCTCGGCGCGGTTGCCGCCCCGGTCATAGAGTTCCGCCGCCAGCCAGCGGTTTTCCCGCTGCTGTTCCGGGTCGGTGCTGGCATCCGCCAGGATAGTCAGCTCCTCCGCCGCCAGTTGCCACTGGCCGGTCTCCCGGTAGGCCAGGGCCATGCGGGAGGGCAGTTGCCCGGTCAGTTCGTGGTTGGGCTGCGCCGCGCGCAGGTCATTCATCACCATCAGGGCGTCGTCGTAGTCGCCCATCTCCAGCAACAGGCCGGCGGCGTCGTAGCGGGCGCGGGCGCTGATCTCGGTGCCCGGGGCCGACTGGGCCACCCGCAGCCACTCGGTGACGGCGCCCTGCTTCTCGCCGGC
The DNA here is from genome assembly GCF_036224885.1 of Marinobacter sp. OP 3.4. Taxonomy (NCBI): domain Bacteria; kingdom Pseudomonadati; phylum Pseudomonadota; class Gammaproteobacteria; order Pseudomonadales; family Marinobacteraceae; genus Marinobacter; species Marinobacter sp. OP 3.4. The sequence continues at coordinate 39,923 of NZ_JAVVLT010000070.1, read as the reverse complement.
GGCCAGCAACTGTTCACCCTGCTGGTAGACCGACGCCGCCAGGCTGTCCTGCAACTGGCTGCGGCGTGGGTCCTCCGCCGGCATGTCCGCCAGCGCCTCGGTGTAGGCCAGCTCGGCGCTGCGATAGTCGCCGGTTTCGTAGTAGCTCTGGGCCTGCAGCAGCCGGGTTTCCAGGGCCAGGGTGGGATCCTGCAACGGCTGCCAGGACAGCAGGCGATCACCCAGCTCCTGCACGCCCCGGTGATTGCCAACGGCGGCCTCGTACTGCACGGCGGTGTAGAGGATGGATTCGGCCCGGGGATCTTCCGGGAAGCGGGTGGTAAAGCGGATGCGGCTTTGCTGCTCCAGATCCGGCCAGGGGCTGTCGGCGTCGTCGGTGAGGCCGGATTGCCGGTAGGCCAGAATGGCGGCGTAGCCGGCCTCGGCGGCCCGGTCATGCTGACCGTGGTCGTAGGCCACCCGCTCGAAGAGCTCGATGGCATTGCCCCACTGCTCCTGGGCCAGCCGGGTCTCCGCCAGCAGGAACAACATTTCCGGGGTCTTCGGGTGATCCGGGAAGGTGTCGGCGAAATCCAGGTAGTAGGTGGCCGCCAGGTCGTACTCCTGGTCCCGGGTGGCTGGATCGGTCGCGTCCTGGGCCTTCAGGTAGTGGCGGTTGGCCAGTTCCGGCAGCAGGATGATCAACTGGTCGCGGATGGCGCCCCGCACCGTATCCGGGGCCTGTTGCCAGTAGGCACTGCGTACACCGTACCGTTCCACGAATTGGGCCTGGGCCGCCGGAACCGCCTCCGGGAAGTCGCCGGCCCGGTAGATGTCCATGATGCGGACGGCGTAATGGGGTGCCTGGTCGCTGAAGGGGTGGGCGTCGATGTACTGCTGATAGACCGCGATGGCGTCGGTGTACTGCTCCCGCTCCTGGAGGTGTTGCGCATAGCGCTCGTAGACCAGGGGTTCCCAGGGTTTGGGGCCGACGCGCTCGAACAGGTCGGCCACCGCTGGCGCGCCACCCTGGTAGGTGAAGGTCAGGCCCAGCACCCGGAACAGGTCCTCCACCAGGGTGCGGTGCTGGCGGTCCAGGTCCCCGGGGGTGGCGTTGTCCGGCAGTAGCCGGTCCAGGGCGTGGCTGTAACTGATCACCGCCGTGTCGTAGTCGCCCTGGCGGAACTCGGACCAGCCTTTCATATAGAACGAATGGGTGGCGAAGGTCTGCTGGCGTTCGTCCGGTGCACCGTCGCTGGCGCGGATCACGGCCGCATAGCCGGTTTCCGCCGCCGGATAGTCACCCTCGATAAACAGCAGTTCGGCACGGCGGAACTGGGCTTCCACCCACAGGGGCGAGTCCGGGTACTGGTCAATCAGGGCTTCCAGTTCCTGTCGCTGGGCGGCACGATCCCCCTTGAGGTCATGGATGCGGGCTAACTGATAGCGGAATCGGTGGTTCTCACTGTGCGCCGGATTCTCTGCCAGCAGCTTTTCGTAACCGGCGATCACCGGGTCAAAGGTATCCTCGGCGGTATCCGCGTAGCGACGCTCGGCCTCGATGAACATCAGGTCGTAGAGCCGGTATTCCGCGGCGTGGACCGCCTCAGGCTCATCCAGCAGCACCAGCAGTTCCCGGTACCGGGTTATCAGCTCGTCCAAGTTGGCCGCCAGGGCTTCCGGTGCGATTTCCAGGCTGTCCCGGTCCTGGCGGAACTGCTGGTCCAGCAGCCGGGTTTCCGCCAGCCTTGAGGCCAGCAGGTAACGGTGGGCCTGCTGCTGGTCGCGGCGGTAGTAATCCCGCAGTTGCGCCAGCAGGCGGTCGCGGGCATCCGAACGGGCGTCGGCAATGGCACTGGTGAGCCCTTGCAGGCGGCGCTGGCTGTCCTCCACCCGTTGCGACAGGTCGCCGACGGCGCCGGGGCTGGCCATTTCCTGTTCCAACCGGGCCTTGCGGTCGGTGAGTTCGTCCAGGGCGGCGTCGAGACGGTTCAGTTCCCGGCGCACCCGCCAGCGGTTGGGCCCATAGTTGTCCGCCAACTGCCAGGTCAGGGCCGCCGCCACCCGATCCAGCTTGCGGCGCTGCTCCGCCGTGCGGTCATCGTCGGGCAGTTGCGCCAGGCGTTCCCGGGCCCGCTCCAGCCGGTCGCTGAGGGCCCGCTGTTCGCGGGTCATGAAGTAGGCCGCGTCCTCCCCGGCCTCGGCCTGCTCCACCTGCTGGTGGAAGGCCCGCTGGCGCTGGTACCACTGGTCGTCCTCGATGCCCGCCAGGGCTTCCCGGGTCTGGCGGATACGGTCCTCACGCTGCTGGCGACGGGTCTCCAGCATCAGGTTGAAGGAGGCCAGCTTCTGGTCGCCATCCGCCAGCAGCCGCGCCATCTGGTTGAGTTCGTGGAAATCCTTGAGGGCCCGCTGGAAGCGTTCACCGGCTACCAGTTCCGCCAGCCCGGCGGCGTCCTCGTCCACGCCCGGCGCCGGCATGACCTCCAGGCGACCATAGGGATCGGTGACGATAGCCTCGGGGAATTCCAGCAGGGTGGGCCCGGGCAGCCAGCGTTGCTCGCCCCGTTCTTCCGACGCGAACACCACGGCCGCCAGCAGGTCGGCCTCGTCCGGTGCCACCAGGCGACCGGCGGCACCGTCGTAGCGCCCCTGCCAGTAGGATGCCGCATCCCGGTAGGCCACCAGCGCCTGGTCGCGGCGACCGGCTCGTTCATGGAGCACGCCCCGCACCAGGGCCATCTGTTGGGGGGAAGCCTCACCGCTCTCGCTGGCTGCCCACTGGGCCAGTACCTGTTCGGCTTCCTCGCCCTCGGCGGAGAGGGTTTCCAGGCGTCGGGCCCGGGCGCCGAACAGGCTGTCGTCATCGATGCCCGCCAGGATCTCCGGCACCTGGCCATGGTCACCGGACTGGTAGCGCAACGCCGCCAGGGTCAGGCGGATACGGTCCTGTAGGGCCTCGCGCTCGCCGGCGACGGCGTCCTGCCAGTCATCCTCTTCCGCCAGCTCCCCGGCGAGGGAGGCCAGCGCTGGTTCCCGGTTGTCATCGCGACCGGTCAACAGGCGGTTGTAGCGCAGGTAGGCGGCAAACAGGCTGTCGTCCGGCAAGGCGGCCAGTACCCGGTCGAGTTCCGGAGCGCGGTTGCCGCCGTCATCCTGCAGGGCAATCTGCCCCTCCAGGTACAGGGCTTCCCGGTAGAGGGCCGGTTGCTGTTCCCGGAATACCTCCTGGTCGAGTTGCGCCAGGGCGTCGCGGCCGCTGTCGTGGTCCCCTTCCAGGTAGAACACTTTCGCCAGGTAGAACCAGGCCTGGTTGCGCTGGCCCGGGTCCACGGACTCGTCCAGCAGCTGTTCAAAGCGGTCCCTGGCCTCCCCCAGCATGCCCCAGGACAGCATCAGCCCGCCCTCCACCAGATCCGGGTGCCGGCCGTGCCCCTGGATACCACCTTCCTGGCGGGCAACGGCGAGACGGGTCAGGGCATCCAGCGCGTTACCCTGGTAGTACTCATAGAGCACTTCGCCCCAGGCAGGGTCCTGGGCACGGGTTGGCGCTTCCTCCGCCGCCATCACCGACAGGGAAACACCAACCACCAGGGCCACGCTGGCCTGGCGGATGCGCAAGGCCAGGCGATGACGGGTGAAGCCTGGTTTCACGGTTACTCCCACTCCACCAGTTCAACGGCTGGCTGGTAATCCGATGAGCGGTCGCGGATGCGAACCTCCAGGGTGGCGGTGCCGGTCCCCTTGTCGAGCTGGTAGGTGGCCGCCTTGCGATAGGGCCGGTTCTCGGGGCCGATGCCATCCACGAACACGGTCACCTCGTGCTCACCGGTCTTGAGGTTACCCATGTGCAGACGCTGCATGCCGCCCCGGCGCAGGGCATCCACCTGACGGGCGGTATACAGGTGACTGGCCACCACGTCGTCCCCCACCTTGAGCTTGACCGCGTCCAGGGACAGGAACTCGCCGGTCTCCACACTCAGGAACACGGCAAACTGGGTGCTGGCCGGGAACAGCAGGTCCTCTTCCAGCACGAACAGGTCGCGGTTGAGTTCGATCACCTGCTTGCGCAACTGCTCCACCTCCATGCCCACGGACTCTGCCTGGCCGTCGTTATCCTGGGCCATGGACAGGGGCGACCAGGCCAGCATCAGCAGGGCCACCCAGGTGAGGAGCCGACGGTTGGGGGTGCGATGGTCAGGTGTCATAACAGGCCTCGGAAATTCCACTGGTCCGGCCCCCACGGGGGCCGGAGATCGTTCAGTATTCAAACAGGACGGACGCCCGGGTCACCCAGGCATCAAAGCCGTACAGGGGCTCCTGCCCGGGCAGGTAGTCGCCGCTGGCGGTCACGTCACGGAAGTTGTCATAGTCGAAATCCAGGTAGTCCACCAGCAGCCCCAGTTGCAGACGGTCGACGCCGGGCACCGAGATCTGCTCCCACTGGTACTGAACACCGGCACTGAAGGTGATCCCGGAGAAGGTGCTCATTTCCTTGTCCCGGGCCAGGTGGGTCTGGGAGTTGGCGTAGTCGTACAGATCGCTGTAGAAATCCGCCTGGTCCTGGCTGTAATAGCGGATGCCGCCCTCCAGGGTCCAGTTCGGCCCCAGACCATGGACATAGCCCAGCTCCACGGTGTGGGCATCGATGCCCCAGTCATCGGTGAAGTAGCGATAGCTGCCTTTCACCGAAGCCCGCCAGGGCAGGTAATAACGGCCGTTTACCGCTGCCGACACACTGGTCCGGGTATCCGGGTAGCGTTCCGGCTGGTAGAGGTAGTTGGTGGGATCCGACGGGTCGACGTAGCGGTTCACACGATAGGGGTTCTCCAGGAATCCCTCGTCGGTGACCACCTCAAAATCCAGCCCCATCACACTGTTGGGGGTCAGCACCTGGCTGATACCAAGCTGGTAGTTCTGGCGGTCCGCCTCTTCCTCGAAGCTGTCGTTACCCACTTCCATGACCGTGTCCCAGCCCCGGGCGTATCCGATGGTGAGGGTGGTCATGTTGCCGAAGAATTCCTGGCTGATGCCCAGATAGAGGGTGTTGGCCTCGTAGTCGTTCTCGCTACTGTTGGTGTAACTGAGGCTGAGGATGGAGTTCCCCTCCAGGTAGTCCGCCCCCAGGGTGTACTCGGTGCGTTCCTCGGTATAGGGGCTGGCGGTGGCCAGTACATCCACCGAGGCGGCGGATACGGAATCCACGTAGTACTGACCGCTGAAGGAGACCTGGTTGCCAGCCCCCTTGCGGACCAGCACCGAGGGCCCGTCGATGGTCATGCCGCCACCTTCATAGCGATGGTAGAACGCATCCACCTTGTCTTCCGGCAGGGTCGCCCCATGGGCGCCGGTGGCCATCAGCAGGAGCATCCACAGCAGCGCAACGGTGGCAGGGCGACGGTCAGTTACAGCCACAACCACCTCCTGAGCTACCCTCGGCCCCACGGGCGGATTCCCTTGCACCGTAGACGTGCTGGATATAGTTACCGGCTTCGCCCCGGCGGCTGTCCAGCATCACCGGGTCGGCCAGGTTGGCCCGCTGGTAGGGCTTGACCCAGGGTTCCGGCGCGGAGCACCCGGCCAGTAACAACACCGGCAGGACACAGGGCAGGAAACGACGCATGCTGGCGGCCCTCATGATCGGATCACTCCCGGATCAGTTCGCGGATCTGGGTGCGGTAGTCGTCCTCGTACCCCGGCTGGTAACCGTGGTGCACATGACGGGCCTGGCCGTTGCGGTCGATCATCACCGTGGTGGGCATGGCCTGGACGTCGTAGAGCTCACTGACGGTACTGTCGTGGTCCCAGAGGATGGCGAAATCCACCGGCACCGATTCCAGGAAGCGCTCGGCGTCGTCCCGGTTCTGGTCCACATTGACCGCCAGCACCCGGAAACCGTAGTCCCGGAACTCCTCCTCGATGGCGTCCATATGGGGCATTTCCTGACGGCAGGGGCCACACCAGGACGCCCAGAAGTTGAGCATGATGACCTCACCCCGCAGATCCTCCAGGCGAAGGTTTTCGCCGCTGCGACTTTTGAGGGTGAAATCCGGGGCGGTGGTGCCGGACACATCGGCCGTCGCCAGGCCGGAAAAAAGGAAACCCAGTGCCAGGATAATGGCCATTGCCCAATTGGAAGCCTTCACTGTTACAACTCCTTACTTATAAATAACCGTGTCACACTATTGTTGTGACCTGATTAAAAGAAAACAGAAACGGATGTACTGACTTCGGTATTCACAAAGGTTTTGTCATCACCAAGGATATCGCTGTCAAAAAGATACTGACGGACATTCAGATGCAACGACACACTGTCCGTGAACAACACCTGATAACCGGCGCCATAATTGACGGTGAACCGGTTATCACCCGCAAAATCCGTTGCTCCGGCACCGGCGGTCAAATACAGGTTGGTATTGAACACATAATCACCCGGGACAAAGGCTTCACCGGGTAATATCCGGTATCCGAGATTGAGGTTATACCAGCGGTAGTCCCGGTCATCGTCCGGCAGCAGTTCCACATCCCCGGCCAGGCGTTCGAAACTGGTTTCCCCGGCCTCGGCGAAACCGATGCCCCCCTCCACGAAGAAGGATTCGCTGATGTTGTAGCTGAGGCGGGCGCCGTACATAAAGGAGGATTCGAAGTCCTCGATGTTGAGCCAGCCGACCACGGCGGCCACCTCGAAGTTCTCGCTGTCCACCAGCGCCTGTTCCACCGGCTGTGGCTCCACATCCGGCTCGATCAGCGGGGGCTCACGCTCCGCCTGGGCCCGGGCATCTTCCGGTGTGGCTGCCACGGTCATTACAACGGCGACCGCCATGATCAGTTTTAAAAGAAAATACCGAGTCCGAGTTTCCATTCCGTCACTTCTTCGTTGGTTTGTCGTTCGGTGAAGACCTTGTAGTCGCGGACTTCCGCCCGCACGAAATAGCGGTCCGCCACGTAATAGCGCAGCCCCAGGCCGATGTGGGCCGTGGGATTCTCGCGCCGCTCCGTCTGCGCCAGGGTCGCCTTGGGGCTGATCCAGGCGTAGCCACCCCCCATGGTGAGGTAGGGGGTGATCCGCCAGTCCGGGAACGGCTGGTGCTGAATGCTGACATTGGCCAGCCGGATTTCCGACCGGCTGCCCAGCACCTGGGTGGCCTGGAACTCCAGGCCCAAATTGCGGGTGAACTGCCAGCTCGCGACGGCACTGATGGCCGCGGCGCCCTCGAAGTCCCCCATCATGGCAACCACCTCGCCAGTCCGGTTGCGGAAGTCGTCCCGTTCCGGTCTTGGTTCGATGGCCACCTGACCATCCTCGGTCAGGGTGCCGCTGGCCAGGTCATCCTGCAGTACCCAGCCCTCGCGGCCACGGCTGTCACTGACCTTGATCCAGCGGGTTTTCTGCATCAGCAGGGTCAGCCGCTCCCCTCTCTCGCTGGCATGGAACACCGGGTAGCCAATCGCCGGCCCGGTGCGCCATTCCACATAGGGCGCCGTCACCACCACGCCCCCCGGTTCATCGCCGCCGGACCACAGCCAATCCAGCATCCCGGCGTGCGACGGCAGGCTCCAGAGCAGACAGCACATCACCAGCAACCCCTTGCGGGCCATAGCACCTGGACCCATCAGTTCTCCGGCGTGTCAAAGGGGTTGTTGTAATACTGGGCTCCCAGGTCCAGCCACTCGCTGACCAGGCGCCGTTCGGCGTCGGTGAGGAAGTCCTCGTGGATCCCTCCCGTGGCAAACGCGTCCATGAACCCTTCGCTGGCCAGTGCGCCGGCGGTGCTCATGATCGGGTCCACCGGCACCCGCTCAAGGATGGGGATCGGATTGTCGTCCTCATCCAGGATCAGTTCGCCGTCCTCGTCCCGCAGGTATTCGCCGGTATCCACCTGGCGATCCACCAGCACGCCGTCCACCACTTCCTGCTCGAACCGGGTGGCCAGCAACTGCCGGTAGGCTTCCAGGTGACGGGGTTCATCCGACGAGGCGCCATCGGTCAGATCCAGGTGGGCGGCGGGCACCTGGACCGCACCGTCAGAATCGGTGCCGGCATGGCAGCCGGTGCAGGTGTAGTTGTCCACTTCCATGCCGTCGCTATCCAGAATCACCCGCTCCTTGCTCCACAGCGGGTGAATATGGGTCTCGTAATGGATCACCGACCGGCAGTAGGCGCTCCAGTCGGTCATGCAGGACGCGGACACCGGCGCCGGAGTTTCCAGGTCGTCATAGCGCAGGGCATAGGACGGCGCCGGGGTGGTCAGGGCGGAGTCGGCCCACTGGTCCTCGAATTCCACATCGGGAGACAGGCGGCGCACGTCATTGAGGCGACTCCAGGTCTCGGCCATGGTCTCCCCCATTTCCGCCCACAGGGTGCTGGTGGTGCCGGGGAACTCCACACCGGTGGTGGTGGCGCCGGTATTGGCCGCCGCCGGGTCCGCGCCGTAGTGGCCATGGGGCACCTCGCTGTTGGCGGTGTGGCAGCCGTTGCAGGTCAGGGTTTCGCCCGGACGAAGCTGCATCCAGTTCTGGTGCCGGGGCGAGATGCGACGACCCTCGGCGTCCACCACGCTGATGGCAAAGGCCACGTTGGCAGGCACTGCCGCGCGAACGGACCCATCCGGCTCCACCGGCGCATAGCCCAGGATCTCACGCATGCCCTGGCCACGGTTGATGCCGAAATCGGCATTGTCGATCTCCCGCACTTCGTCGTCGGGGATGGAGACCGGCTTCTCGAAACGCACGAACCGGGCCGGGCGGTCTTCCGCCGGGGTCATCACCGGGTTGGCCATGGCGGCGATGCCACTACTGGTGGTGTCGACCCCGTCGATGTCATAGACGCTGCGGATGTGGACAATGCCCAGGCCTTCGTTGACCAGTTCCCGGGCATCCTCCGCCAGGGCGCCGGTATCCACCTCCGGTGGCCGATAGGTGGGCAGCGGGCGGGCACTCATCAGCACTGCCTCGGAAATCTGCTGGCCTTCCTCCGCCGGCTTGATGGGCAACTGGGTACCGTTGCTGGCATCGCGCTGCCACAGCCCGAACAGGGGCGGCGCCACCTCGTAGTCATCGGAGTTGATGCGCTCTTCGGTGCAGGGCAGGTTGGGCTGATCGGCGCTGCTGCCGTCCACCACTTCCCTCACCCGGCAGGGGCTCCAGCTCACCAGGTAGCGGTCGGAACCGTCGAACAGGGGCGTCACCGCATCGAAACTGCCGGCCATGCTGGCGGAGCCGTCCCGGGACAGCCCCGGCACCAGCGGCACCAGGGCGTCACCGGTGCCGCCGTCGACGGTGCGGTCGTGCTCCACGAAGCGGGTGATATCCACCAGGCTGGGGAAGGCGGTCAGGTCATTGTTACCCAGCCCCCGGGCCTGCACCAGGATATCGCCCTGTTCGGTCTGGATGGGGCGAAAATAATGCAGGTTATCGCCGTCCACCTCATGGGAGTGACGACCGAACACATAGGCCAGCCCGGTCCCGTCGGGATTGATCCGGTAGAGGTTGAAGCCGTTGCCCCCGGTCTGGCCGGCGTTGTCCCAGCGGCTGAACAGGATGCGGCCATCGTCCAGCAACACCGGATCCAGGTCGTGGCTCTGGTTGAAGGTGATCTGGCGGATGTCGTCGCCGTCGGTGGTCATCACGTGTAGCACAAAGGCCGGTGAACGCAGGTCCTCGTCCTGGGCGGCGAACATGCCCTTGCCCTCGTCCAGCAGGATGGCCCGGGACGCCCGCTGGCGGGTGGACGAGAACACAATGCTGCCATCGGGCAGGTAGGCGGGGGCAATGTCGTGGGCGGCATCCGCCTCGGTATCCGAGGTAATGAGGCGGCGGAGGGAACCCGAGGTCAGGTCGTATTCCCAGATATTCCAGGTGGGCTCCATCACCTCGTCGCCGGTCACCGGGGCATGCATGGCAAACAGCAGGCGCTCGCCATCATGGGAGACCGAGAGGTCGCGGACGTCATAACGCAGGCGACCATCGTCATCCAGGAATTCCTCCCCCTGGAAGGCGCGGGAACTGATATCCCGGGAGGACGCGGACGGTGCGGCACTTTCCTTGATGAACAGGCGGGCGCCGGGCACAAAGGCGTCCGGCTCACGGCGGTCGCGGGCCACGGGCATGGCGGTACCGTTGTTCAGCACCAGCGGCCGTTCTATATAGGCGACAGCCTGTTCATTCACCACCGGATCGGGATCCTGGCTTCCACCACCGCCACCTTTACACCCGGTTAATGCAAGAGCACCAACAATGAACACAAAGAAACAATGCGTCTTTTTAAGCACCAGATAATTTTTAATTTCCGCGACGCAGTTCACAACGGGTAATCCTTTAATATACCGGTTTCCTGTCTTTTAAAGTATCTCCGGTTATTGCTCACACTCCAATAACTTTATATGTCGTATTTCATTTATCGTGCAGCAGTACACAAAATAGTTAGAACCCCTACCGTAAAATCGAAGTCCTGTTAAACATGTCACACCTTTTTCGGCATGACGAAAAACCGGGGTGACCGATAATCAATGGAAACCTGCAAAGGACATGCGTCATGGACGCCAGAAGTTGGTCTTTCCTGATGAGAATATTCCTGGGGAATCCCCGCTTGAAGCGCATTCCCGGCAACAGATCCGGCCTGCCGGACAACACCCGACCCAAAGCACCGGCACAACAGGCGCCGTTGCTTCTTGCCATGCTGGTGGCCCTGACACCTGCCGCCCTGTACGCCGGCGACCGTGAACAGGCCGCGCGGATGCACAGCCGCCTGACCGGGGTACCGCCCTCCGAAGCCGTATTGCAGCAGATGACCACGGAAATCGACGGCGGCGACCCGGTTGCCGCCGCCTATATCGCCATGGACGACCCCGCCTTCTACAACGTCACGGTGAAGAACCTGGCCGCCCCCTGGACCAACGAGGCCATGACACCCTTCGTGCCGCTGAACGACTACACCGCCACGGTGATCGGGCTGGTCCGGGACGAGGCCGACTTCCGTAACGTGCTCTACGACAATGTGCTCTATATCGGCGATACCGGCGGCCTCCCCGCCTACAACACCAACAACAACGCCCACTACGAGGCGCTGGAAGCATCCGGCGCCGACCTGGGGGACTCCCTGCAGCGGGTCACGCAGTCCACCTACACTGGCCTGCCGTCCCAGGCGACCGCTGGCGTCATGACCACCCGCGCCGCCGCACAGGCCTTCTTTATCGACGGCACCAACCGGGCCATGTTCCGCTTCACGCTGATGAACCACCTGTGCAACGACCTGGAACAGGTGGCGGATGTCACCCTGCCGGTGGACCGCATCCGCCAGGACGTGTCCCGCAGCCCGGGCGGTGACAGCCGGGTGTTCCTCAACAATTGCGCCGGCTGCCACACGGGCATGGACCCCATGGCCCAGGCCTTCGCCTACTACGACTACGAGTACGACGACAACCCCGAGTTGGGGGAACTGGTCTACAACACCACCGGCATGACCGACCCGGACACGGGCACCCGCGTGCAAGGCAAGTACCTGATCAACGCCACCAACTTCGAACACGGCTACATCACTCGGGACGACCAGTGGGACAACTACTGGCGCATGGGCGACAACCGCCGCCTGGGCTGGGACGGCTCGCTGCCCGGCAGCGGCGAAGGCGCCAAATCCCTGGGGCGGGAACTGGCCCACTCGGACGCCTTTGCCCAGTGCAAGGTGCGCCAGGTATTTGAACAGGTCTGCCTGCGAAAGCCCGGAGACGCCGCGGATCGCTCAGAGCTGGACAGCATCGTCAGTAGCTTCAGGAGCAGTGGCTTCGAGCTGAAGCGCGCCTACGCCGAATCAGCCGCCTACTGTATGGGTGAGTAGAGGGATGAGTATGCCCGCGATCAAGGAATACGACATCATCATGAAGATCATCAAACGGCTTCATCAGCCCCTGCTTTGCACCGCCCTGGTGGCCCTGGTCGCCCTGACCGGCTGCAAAAGCGGCGAATCCACCGAGAGCCTGCCCAATACCCAGAATCCGGGCACCGGCCAGTACAGCGGCCCGGCTCCGGCCACCGCCGATGTGCAGGCGTTCAAGCTCAATGTCTGGGACAACCTGTCCCAGGGCAACCGCTGCGGCGAATGCCATAACAGCAGCGGCCAGTCACCCCGGTTTGCCCACGAGGGCGACGTCAATATCGCCTACGCCCAGGCCAACCCGGTGGTGAACCTGGACGACCCGGGCAACTCCGCCCTGGTCACCAAGGTGGCCGGAGGGCATAACTGCTGGCTGAGCAGTGATCAGGCCTGCGCCGACGCCATCACCAGCATGATCACCGGCTGGGCCGGGGGCAGTTCCGGCAGCGTCAACCGGATAGAGCTGGAGGCCCCGGCCCTGCGGGATCCGGGCGGCACCCTGCCGTTTCCGGAGAGCAGCGGCACCTTTTCAACCACCGTGTATCCGCTGCTGACCACCTATTGCAGTGATTGCCACGCCGACGGCGACACCCGGCCCTACCTGGCCAGCGGCAACGTAGACACCGCCTACGATGCCGCCAAAAGCCGCATGAGCCTGACCGCCCCATTCAGTTCACGGCTGGTGGAGCGCCTGCGGGATGACCGCCACAACTGCTGGAACAACAGCTGCGAGGATTCCGCCGATGAGATGGAAGCGGAAATCCAGGCGCTGGCGGACTCGGTGAACCCGGCCGACGTGGATCCGGACCTGGTCACCAGCAAGGCCCTGACCCTGGGTGGCGACGGCCTGCTGGCCAATTCCGGCGGCCGCTTCGAGGATCACGTCATCGCCCTGTACGAGTTCAAGACCGGCGAGGGCACCACCGCCTTCGACACCTCCGGCATCGAACCGTCCATGCACCTGACCCTGTCCGGCAATGTGGAATGGGTGGGTGGCTATGGTCTGAGTTTTGGCCCCGCCTTCACCGATGATGGCACCAGCGTGCGCAGCGGCAAGGCCCAGGCCACCACCGGCAACAGCCGCAAGCTCCACAACCTGCTCACCGCCTCCGGCGAGTACAGCCTGGAAGCCTGGATCGTGCCCGCCAATGTGACCCAGGAGGAGGCCCGCATCGTCACCTACTCCGGTTCCGCCATGGCCCGCAACCTGACCCTGGGCCAGACCCTGCAGAATTACGACGTCCTGCAGCGCAGCACCACCACCGACCAGAACGCGGTGTTCAGCACCGAGGACGGCGCCAACCGCCTGCAGGCCAGCCTGCAGCACGTGGTGGTCAATTTCACCCCGGATCAGGGTCGCGAGATCTACATCAACGGCGAGCACACCGGCGACGTGGACCCGGCCCCCGGCGGCCTGCTGAGTGAGTGGGACAACAACTTCGCCCTGGTACTGGGCAACGAGACCGATGGCAATTCCCCCTGGGAAGGCAGCCTGCGACTGGTGGCCTTCCACAACCGGGCGCTGACGCCGGCGCAGATCCGCACCAACTTCGAGGCGGGCGTCGGCCAGAAGTATTACCTGCTGTTCGGGGTATCCCACCTGATTGATGTACCCCAGGCGTTCATCGTATTCGAGGTTAGCCAGTTCGACAGCTACAGCTACCTGTTCACCCAGCCGTTCTTTGTCAGCCTGGATGATGACGCGGCCCCCAGCGGCATCCCCCTGGAAGGCATGAAGCTGGGCATCAACGGCCGCGAGACCCTGACCGGGCAGGCCTGGTCGCTGCTGGATATCGAGTTGAACAGTGGAGACTACGTGGCCGGCCGTGGGCAGGTGCTGTCCCGGCAGGGCACCATCATTCCGGTGGAGGGTGGACCGGCAGCGGATGAATTCTTCCTCAGTTTCGAGCGCCTGGGCGACCATCAGAACGTGGTGGTGGAGGGTTCGCTACCCCCGGCGCCAACCCTGCCGGAGCTGCCGGAGGCACCCGAGGTCGGCCTGAAGAACTTCGACGCCATCAACGCCACCATGGCCAGGCTGACCGGGGTACCGATGACCAACAACGAGGTCAGCGACACCTTCGATACGGTTCGCCAGCAACTGCCTTCCGTGGCGAACATTGAGGGCTTCCTGGCCTCCCAGCAGATGGCGATCACCCAGATGGCCATTGGCTACTGCAATGAGATGGTGGAAGACACCACCCTGCGTTCGGCCTTTTTCGACACCGGGTTCGATTTCAACCTCCCGGCCGGATCGGCCTTTGACGGCGGCAATCTGGATCTGCTGACCGGACCACTCATCGACAAGATGGTGGGCGACAGCCTGGCGTTCCAGCCCCTGGCTGCCGATCTGGAAACCGAACTTGGGGAGCTGACCGATACCCTGTCTGCGTGCAGCGACTGCAACACCACCGAACGCACCGAAACGGTAGTCAAGGCCAGCTGCGCCGCCGTGCTGGGCAGCGCCACCACGCTGATTCACTGACAACGGCCGTCACGAGAGGATTTGAGCATGTTTATCAAACGTTCAGGGAAGCGGCCACTGGCCAACCACGAGCCGCTGTTCCACGGTGATCACGCCCGCCCGCGCACCCGTCGGGAATTCATCGCCCAGGGCTTCCGGGCCGGTTCGGCAGCGGTCTTTGGCGCCTCCGCGCTCAGCCTGTTTGCCAACCCGCGGCTGGCCTATGCAGACCTTGCCGACGAGATCGCGGACTGCGGCATCGCCGTGAAGGGCGCCGGCAAGATCCCCTTTATCTGCTTTGACCTGGCCGGCGGCGCCAGCATGGCCGGCTCCAACGTGCTGGTGGGCAAGTCCGGCGGTCAGCTCGATTTCCTCACCACCCAGGGCTACAACCGCCAGGGGCTGCCCGGGGACATGCTGCCCAACAACCCGTCGTTCATCAACACGGAGCTGGGGCTGGCTTTCCACTCCGACAGCGGTTTCCTGCGGGGGATCCAGCAGAGCACCAGTGCCGGCACCCGGGCCGCCATCAACGGCTCGGTGATAGCGGCCCGTTCCGAGAACGATACCGGCAACAATCCCCACAATCCCATGTACGGCATCCACCGCGCCGGGGCAGACGGCGAGCTGCTGAGCCTGGTGGGTTCCCAGACCTCGGATTCCGGCGGCAACTCCATGGCCCCCATGGATCTGATGAACCCGGAAGTACGCCCCACCAAGGTGGACCGCCCCAGCGACGTCACCGGCCTGGTGGATACCGGCAACCTGGTGGGTCTGCTGGATCAGTCCGACGCGGTGGCGGTGATGGAATCCATCTACCGCATCAGCAACCAGAAACTGGGCCGGCTGAGTACCGGTGTCACCCGCGATGAGGTGATCAAGGACCTGGTACGCTGCGGCTACGTCAAGACGGCGGACCTGGCGGACCGGTTTGGCGATCCCGCCGCCCTCAACCCGGACCTGGACCCGGAAATCGTCGGCCCGTCCGGCGTCTTTGCCCGCAACGAGTTCGACAGCGAACGGGAATTCCAGAAGACCGCCTCGGTGATGAAAATGGTGGTGGACGGCTACGCCGGTGCGGGCACCATCACCATGGGCGGTTACGACTACCACACCGGGGAGCGAGCCACTGGCGAGCGCCGCGACCTGCTGGCGGGGCGCTGCATGGGCGCGTGCCTGGAGTACGCCGCCCGGATGGGCGTACCGCTGATGCTGTATGTGTTCAGCGACGGCTCGGTGTCCAGCAACGGTCGCATTGACGACTCCATGGACGGTCGCGGCAAGGGTGAGTGGACCTCGGACAACCAGCAGACCGCCGCCTCCTTCTACCTGGTCTACGACCCCAATGGCCGCCCCACCACCATCCGTAACCAGATCGGCTGGATGCGGGAGGATGGCAATGTGGAGACTTCCTCCAGCCCGGCTGCCAACAACGTCAACCAGCTGGTGCAGACAGTGCTGTTGAACTACA
Organism: Marinobacter sp. OP 3.4; assembly: GCF_036224885.1. Lineage (NCBI taxonomy): Bacteria > Pseudomonadati > Pseudomonadota > Gammaproteobacteria > Pseudomonadales > Marinobacteraceae > Marinobacter > Marinobacter sp. OP 3.4. The sequence continues at coordinate 24,140 of NZ_JAVVLT010000070.1, read as the reverse complement.
TGGCGCTGCATGGCGAGCAGGGGCAGTTTGGCAGCCAGTTCGCCGGTCACGGCCTGGGCAACGCCGCCTCCCAGGACCGGCTGATCGGCCTGGCGCCCATCGTCAACGGCACCATCAGCTGACCATCCGCTATCCGCCACGCCCCGCCCGTCCGGTGCGCCACCTGGCCGGGCGGGGCTATTCCCCGGACATCAGCCCCTGTGAATAGTGCATGCGGCGATCCTCGTCGATGATCACCGCGTCGACTCCCTCCAGGTCGTTGATCAACGCCAGCCCGTCCTTTGCCCCCAGCACGAACACGGCGGTGGACAGGGCGTCGGTGGTCATGGCCTCGTCGCCGATAATGGTGACGCTCTGGACCGCCCCGACCGGGCGACCGGTGGAGGGCGACAGGATGTGGTGGACACGCTGGCCCTTGTCGTCGATAAAGAACCGCTCGTAGTCCCCGGAGGTGGAGATGGCGGTGTCGGTCAGGGGCATCACCACCGCCTGCCTATCTTTCTGGCGCGGGTTCCGAACGCCCACCATCCAGGGCCGTCCCCGACGATCCCCCAGCAGGCGCATATCACCGCCGGCACTGAGCCGGGCATGCTCTATCCCCGCGCCGGTCAGCACCCGCATCCCCTGGTCCACGGCATAGCCCTTGGCAATGCCTCCCAGGTCCAGCCTCAGGCCCGGTTTGCGGAAAGTCACGGTGCGCGCGTCCTCGTCCAGCAGGATATCCCGGAAGTTGATCCGGGCCAGCCCTTCCTTCACCGCCTCGTCGTCCGGCTGCCGGCCTTCCCGGAAGTCATACAGGTAGCCCACGGAGGCGAAACTGATATCAAAGGCGCCGTCGCTGAGTTCCGAGATGTCCCGGGCCTTCCGCAACACCGTAAACAATGGCTCGCTGACCGGCACAGGTTCCCCGGCGGCATTACGGTTGACCCGGGACAGCTCCGAGTCCTCCCGGTAACGGCTCATCACCTCGTCCACCCGGGTAAACTCTGCAAACACCCGCCGCCACAGGGCTTCCGCCTGGGCCCGGTCATCGGCCCAGAGTTCCAGATTGACTGGTGTGGTCATGGCACTGTCGCTGAACCGGAACCATTCAGCCCTGGCGGGGTTGCTCGCCAGCATGGCCATAAGCACAAAACCCAGGATTTTCGACAAGATACGGATTGGCGTCACTGTCCACCTCGGAGAACCGGATTAAACTGCCGACATTGTGCCACCGTATAGCGTTGGTTGCCGGACCTTAATCTCACCCACGGACCATCTGACGCGGACGGTCATAACCGGTATACTCCGGCCAACAGTCACTTTCCATCAGCCAGGTTTCGTTCATGCTCAATGCCGACGCGCTCAACCAGTTGCGCCAGCTCAAAACCGATATCAAGGATAACAAGGTGGTCCATTCCGGCACCGTCAAGGCCACCAACGGTCGTTTCGGGTTTGTGGCACTGGATGAGGGCCGCGACGTGTTCCTGCCTCCCGAGGAGATGCAGAAGGTACTGCCCGGTGACCGGGTGACCGTATCCGAAGTACCCGGCGAGAAGGGCCGCACCCAGGGCCTGGTGGAGACGCTGGAAGCCACCAGCCTGACCACCTTCGTCGGCCGCTACCTGGTGAAAGGCAAGGGCCACTTCGTGGCGCCGGAAACCCCCGGCATTGGTCGCTGGATCTTCATTCCCCCCAAGGAACGCCAGGACGCAAAACCGGATGACTTCATCTACTGCCGCATCCTTCGCCACCCCATCAAGGACGGCAAGGGGCAGGCCCAGATCCTGCGGGTGATCGGCAAGGCCGGCGACCCCGGCATCGAACGCAACTTCACCCTGGCCAGCTTCGACATGGACGACGAGTTCCCCGAGGCGGTGCGGAGCCAGGCGGATGCCCTGTCCGAGGAATCCATCACACCACTCGTCGAGGGGCGTGAAGACCGCACCGGACAGCCTTACGTCACCATCGACAGCCCCGGCACCCAGGACATGGACGACGCCCTGCTGGTGGAACCCAATGCCACCGGCTGGCGCCTGTCCGTGGCCATTGCCGACCCCACCGCGCTGGTGCCCCAGGATTCGCCGGCGGACGTGGAAGCCCGGAAGCGGGCCACCGCCATCTACTTTCCCGGTGAACCCCGGCCCATGCTGCCGGACGCCATCAGTACCCGGCTGTGCTCGCTGATGCCGGAGGTGGACCGGCTGGCCCTGGTGTGCGACCTGCAGGTGAACAACGACGGCAGCCTGGGGGAGTTCCGCTTCCACCAGGCGGTGATCCGCTCCCGGGGCAAGCTCAGCTACGAGCTGGTGAACCAGTTGCTGGACGACCAGCACAACGAGGAAACCGACGCCCTGGCCCCGGAGATCACCAACAACCTGGACCAGCTTCACCAGGCCGCCACGGCCCTGCGCAAATGGCGCTCCGACCACGCCCTGCTGAACACCGATCGCCCGGAATTCCGCCTGCGGCTGGACGAGAACCGCCGCATCCGCACCATTGAACCGGCGGTACAGAATGAGGCCCACCGGCTGGTGGAGGAATGCATGGTGGCCGCCAACCGCTGCGCCGCGCAATTCCTGTCGGAGCTGGACCACGGCCTGTTCATCACCCACCCGGGCATTCGTGATGACCGTACTGATAATATCCGCACCCTGCTGGAGCGCTACGCGCCGGAACTGGCGTCCATCGACCCGTCGTCGCCGGAAGGCTTCCGGGACCTGATGGTACGTACCGCCGACCTGGACGCGGAAGTACCGGTCAAGACCATCATCGCCCGCCAGCTCGCCCGGGCCGAGATGGCCTTCGAGGCGGCACCGCACCAGGGCATGGGGCTGCCGGCCTATACCACCTTTACCTCACCGTTGCGGCGTTATGTGGATTTCTACGTGCATCGGCTGATCAAGGCGGCCCTGTGGCAGGAACAGCACCAGACCATGGCCCGGGAGGGGCTGGAGCAACTGCAGTCGGCGCAGATCCAGGCCCGACAGGCGTCCAACAGTCTGGAGAACTGGCTCAAGAGCGACTACGCCCGCCAGCTTGAGGAGGGGGCGACCTTTACCGGGGTAATCACCCGGACCCTGCCCGCCGGTTTCTTTGTCCGGCTGGACGACAATGGCCTGGAAGGCTTCGTCAGCTGCAAGACCCTGTCCGGCAAGTACAGCTTTGATCCGGTGACCCTGCGCCTGGAAGCCACCAAGGGGGCCCGCATCTTCCAGCTTGACCAGGCGGTCACGGTAAAATTCAGTGGTGTGGACGAGGAACGGCGACAGATCCACTTCGAACTGGTGGCGGACTCGGTGGAATCGCCGGCGGAGTGACCGGCATGGTCGGCGGGGCTGAGTCAGTCCCCGCCAGCCTCCTTCAGCATGCGGTCCAGGCGCTCGTCCTTCTCTCGCCACAGGCCCGCCAGCCAGTCCTTGATCCGCCGGCGATAGTCCGCGTCGTTGGCGTAATCCCGCCCCTTGAGGTCGTCCGGAATCGGACGGGTATGGACCTCCATGCGGATCTCGCTGACCCGGCCGCAGAGGAAATCCCAGAAGCTGGGCGCCCCACCCGGATAGGCGATGGTGACATCCACCAGTGTTTCCATGGCATCGCCCATGGCATCCAGCACGAAACCCACACCGCCGGCCTTGGGGATCAGCAGGTGCCGGTAGTCGGATGACTTCTGCTGCCTGAGTTTCTCCGGCGTGGCCCGTGTGCCCTCGACAAAATTCATCACACTGACCGGAGTGAAGCGGAACTTCTCACAGGCACGGCGGGTGGTCGCCAGGTCCTGGCCCCGTTTCTCCGGGTGCTTGAGCAGGTACTGGGAGGAATGCCGCTTCATGAAGGGGAAGTCCAGCCCCCACCAGGCAATGCCGATCACCGGCACCCAGATCAGCTCTTTCTTCAGGAAAAACTTGAGGAACGGCGCGCGGCGGTTGAACACCCACTGCATGGCCAGGATGTCCACCCAGCTCTGGTGATTGCTCAGTACCAGGTACCAGCTTTCCCGCTCCAGCTCCCCGGCGCCGGTCACGGTCCACCGGGTGCGCTGGGTCAGGCGCATCCAGGCATTGTTGCCGGCCACCCAGTTCTCCGCCACCCAGATGATCAGCCGCGTGCAGCCAACCCGGAACCCCTTGTGGGGAACCAGTAGCTTGAGCAGGGCGGGAATATAGAGGAACAGGGCCCAGAACAGGGTGTTCAGGATCAACAGCGTGGTCGCAATAATGCCGATCAACGGCTTCGGCAGGAATCCCAACATCAAATGTATTCCATCGGTCATTGTGGTAAGCGGTGCATCATAGCAAGCCTGGGTAGGGTCGGCGAACACCTGTAAGCCGACCAGTGCTACACTTGACCCATGAAAGCCATCGATCAATCAAACCTGGACACACGCTCCCTGGACGTATTCCTGGCGGTGCTGCGGGAGAACAGCGTCTCCCGGGCCGCCGAACGCCTGGGCATGAGTCAGTCCGCGGTCAGCCATACCCTGGAGAGGCTGCGCCAGGCACTGGGAGATCCCCTGTTCGTAAAGTCCGGTCGCGGCATTGCCCCCACCCGGTACGCCGTCAAGACCGGCCCCCACATCCGGCAGATCCTGGATGAACTGCGGGCGCTGCCAGAGGGGCCGCCCTTCGACCCCGCCACGGCGGAATTCACCTTCACCATAGCCGCCAACGACTACCAGCGCGACCTGCTGCTGCCGCCGCTGATGGCCAGGCTGCGGGAACGGGCGCCGGGCATCAGGCTGCAGGTGATGCCGTCTGGCATTCCCTCCGCCGACATGCTGCGGGACGACGTCTGTGACCTGATCATCACGCCCCATGCACCGGACGCCGGGGACATCATCCAGAAAGGGCTACTCAGGGACCGGATGGTGATTTTCTATGACGCCTCACAACGCCAGGCCCCCGGCGACCTGGCGGAATACCTGAAGGCGAGGCACGTGGATGTGCTGTTCCGGACCGGGGAGCATACCGGCCTGGAGAACTCCCTGCAGGCCCGGGGGCTGAGCCGCCACATCGTGGTGACCGTCTCCAACTTCTCCGGCCTGCCGGAATTCCTGCGGGGAACCAGCCTGCTGGCAACGGCCCCGTCCCGCATGCGTCACCAGTTGCTGCGGGGCTTTGCCACCGCTCCCCTGCCCTTTGACTACCGGGAAGTGAACCTGCTGATGGTCTGGCACCAGCGCTACCATGCCGACGCCGGGCACCGCTGGCTTCGCAATGAACTGGCTGCCACCGCCCGGCAACTGAGCAACTGAGCAACTGAGCAACTGATCGATATTGTTCATAGGTCGTATCGATGCCCGGGTCGTTATCTTTGCCCACCGGGAGCGTAGACTGGCGCCCTGTCATTCAAACACCGATCCGATCATGCTTGCACTGACCAGTATCTGGACCACCATCCTGTTGGCCGCCGCCGTGGCCCTCGGGCCCCTGGCCACCGACATGTACCTGCCGGCCCTGCCGTCCATGGGGGATGCCCTGTCGGCCGGTCCCGACCAGGTGCAGCTGACCCTGAGCCTGTACATGGCCGGGTTCGCCCTGGCCCAACTTTTCTGTGGCCCGCTGGCGGACCGGTTCGGACGCAAGCCGATCATGATTGGCGGCTTCCTGCTGTTCTTTATCGCCAGTGTCGGCTGTGCCCTGGCCACCAATGTGGAAACCCTGCTGCTGTGCCGTTTCCTGCAGGCCATCGGCGGCTCCGCCGGCCCGGTACTGGGGCGTGCCGCCATCCGTGATATCTATACGCCCCGGGAGGCCTCGCGCATCATGGCCATCCTCGCCAGCATCATGGCCCTGGCGCCGGCGGTGGCGCCAACCCTGGGCGGATTCCTGCTGGCCGGCTTCGGCTGGCCCTCCATCTTCATTGCCCTGGGCGGTTATGCGCTGGTCATGATGGTCGTGGTGGCGTTCGGCATCCCGGAACCCATGGCCCCCGCCAACCGCCAGTCCCTGAAGCTTCGGAACCTCGCCCGGAACTACCGGCACATCGGCACGGATCCCAGTTTTATCGGTTACACCCTGACCAATGCCTTTGCCTTTTCAGGGCTGTTTGCCTTCCTGTCCGGATCGTCCTTTGTGCTCATCGACTTTCTCGGAGTGGCACCGGAGCACTATGGCCTGTATTTCGCCTGTATCGTGGCGGGGTATATCTCCGGCAACCTGGGGGCGGTCCGCCTGGGCCGACGGCTGGTGCCTGACCAGATCCTGGTCCGGGGCCTGATGACCAGCGTCGCGGGAGGGGTGGCCATGGCCGGTCTCGCCATGGCGGAGGTCCATAGCGTGTGGGCGGTGATGATTCCCCAGGCGGTGGTGATGATGGGGGTCGGCATGACCCTGCCCCAGACCATGGCCGGTGCCCTGGCCAATTTCCCCACCATGGCCGGCTCCGCCTCCGCCCTGTTCGGTTTCGGGCAGATGGCCCTGGCCGCCGCTGTCGGCGCGCTGGTGGGCCAGCTCTACACCGGTACTTCCCTGGTGATGGCCAGCATCATTGCGGCCTGCTCGGTGGCTGCCCTGGCCGCCTACCTGCTGCTGGTCCAGCGTTATCCGGCACCGGGTTTCGAGCCGGCCCAGGAATCTGCACGGCAAAAAGTCGCGTAAACTCCTGGGGCTTACTGAAATTTCTGGTCGACGGGCCGGAAAAAATACCGTTTACTGAGGACTTTACTGAAACTCAGACCGGGCTTCGAAACCAACCAGCAAGGAGAAAACAATGAGCAAAGTCACCCTGGGCGGCAATCCGCTGGAAGTCAGCGGCACCTTTCCCCAGCCGGGCGACACCGCCCCGGATTTCACCCTGACCACCGGTGACCTGAAGGATGTGGGCCTCGACCATTTCGCCGGCAAGCGCAAGATCCTCAACATCATTCCCAGTATCGATACCGGCACCTGTGCCACCTCCACCCGCAAGTTCAATGAAAAGGCCGGTGGACTCGACAATACCGAGGTGCTGGTGATCTCCGCCGACCTGCCCTTTGCCGCCGGTCGGTTCTGTGGCGCGGAAGGCATCGAGGGCGTGCAGACCCTGTCCACCTTCCGTAACTACAGCTTCCAGCAGGACTATGGGGTGGCACTACAGACCGGACCCCTGGCGGGCCTGTGTGCCCGCGCCGTGGTGGTCCTTGATGAGGACAACAAGGTCCTGCACAGCCAGCTCGTGGACGAGATCAAGAACGAGCCGGACTACGAGGCCGCCCTGGCGGTGCTGTAGTCAGAAAGAATGGGGCGACCGCCATCCGGTCGCCCCGGCAAGTATCAGGACACCCTGACCACCAGCTTGCCCCGGTTGTTCCCCTGGAGCAGTCCCTGGAAGGCGGTCAGGGTGTTCTCGAACCCCTCCACCACGTCTTCCCGATACTTCACCCTGCCCTCTTTCAGCCACTGCCCCATCTCCCGCCGGAACTCCGGCAGCAGTTCGTTATGGTCCGACTGGATAAAGCCCCGGAACATCAGGCGCTTGATCAGGATCTGCCCCATGAAGGGAATGAGCCGGTCCGGGCCCTCCGGCAGCCTGGTCTGGTTGTAATGGGCAATCCGGCCACAGACCGGGATGCGGGCAAAGTCGTTGACCAGGGTCATCACCGCCTCGAACACCTTGCCTCCCACGTTTTCGAAATAGACATCGATCCCGTCGGGGCAGGCCGCCCGGAGCTGTTCCTCGAAATCCTCGTCCTTGTAGTTCACACAGGCATCGAAGCCGTACTCGGTCTTCACGTAATCACACTTGTCCTCCGCTCCGGCAACGCCAACCACCCGGCACCCCTTCATTTTCGCAATCTGCCCGACCACCTGGCCCACGGCGCCGGAGGCGGCGGAGACCACCACCGTTTCCCCCGGCTGTGGACGGCCAAACTCCCGCAGCCCCACATAGGCGGTGAAGCCGGGCATACCGATAACGCCCAGCCAGGCACTTGGCGGGGCGATCTCCGGATCAATACGGTAGAGGCTATCCGGGGTTGCCACCGAGTGGGTCTGCCAGCCGGTACGGGCAATCACCAGGTCTCCGGGGGACAGGTCAGGGTGGTGACTTTCCAGGACCTCGCTGACCGCCTCTCCGGTCATCACCTCACCCAGGGCGACCGGCGTCGCGTAGGAGGCGGTATCGTTCATGCGACCGCGCATGTAGGGATCAAGGGACAGGTAACGGGTCTTCAGCAGGACCTCGCCCTTACCCGCTTCCGGCATGGGGGTTTCGTCCAGACGCAGGTGGGTGTCGTCGGGCATGCCGACGGGACGCTGTACCAGCGTAAATTGTTGGTTTGCTGACATATCATACCTCTCTATATAGGGGGGATTTTTATTGTTGCACCAAACGCTCAGGTCCATGAGAATAGCTTACGAAACATGTTTCCGCGAAACGAAACCAGGAGATAATAATGACAAGTATCGCACTCGAAGAACTGCCGAATTTCAAAGGCAAGGTGGTGGGCCAGAGCCCCTGGAAACACGTCAGCCAGGAGATGATCCAGGCCTTTGCCGACGCTACCGGTGACCACCAGTGGATTCACGTGGACGTTGAGCGGGCCAAAAAGGAGGCACCCTGGGGAGCCCCGGTCGCCCACGGTTTCCTGACCCTGTCGCTGATTCCCCAGCTTAACCAGCAGGCCATGACGGTGACAGGTCCCGCCGCCACCATCAACTACGGCATGAACAAGGTCCGCCTGCCGTCCGCCGTGAAGTCCGGTTCCGATATCCGCTCCACCGTGGAACTGGTGAGTGTTGAGGAGGTGGATGAAAAACGGGTGCTGGCCACCTACAAGACGGTGATCGAGATCAAGGGCGAGGAGAAACCTGCGGTGGTGGCCGAGAACCTGGCCATGTACGTCAAACCATAAATTCAGACAGGTTGACCGGTGAATGCCAGGCATTCACCCGAATCGAAAAAAGGGGGCCGAAGCCCCCTTTTTCATTCAGTGAACTCTGTCCGCAGGGATCAGAATTCCTCTTCGACGATCTTGCCGTCCTTGACGACAGCCATGGTCGGCGCGGTGATAAATCCACCTTTCTCGTCAACGCCTTCCACTTCGTACGGGTTCTTGCTGCTTTCCAGGTTGGCAATAGCGTCGTTAAGTGCGGCACGGATGACTTCCGGATCGGTGCTCTCGGTCTGATCCATGGCGTTTACCAGGCCGTGGAGGGCCAGGTAGTTGAACGCCGCTTCAGAGCCCGGAGTCTTGCCATAGATCTCTTCATAACGCTTGATGAAGTTCTGGGCTGCCTCGGTCTCATATACGCCGAGCGGAACCACACCAACGGTGTCTTCCAGCGGCTCATAGCCACCCACCACGTTGGCGGCCTCATCGATCTTGGCCTGGTCCATCATGATGAACGCACCTTCGTAGCCCAGCTGACGTGCCTGCTGCATCACCAGGCCCGTCGGCTCGGAGGCTCCACCGACGAACATGACGTCCGGCTCTTCCGAGATCAGACGGCTAACACCGGTGAAGAAGTCCGCGGACTTGTTGTAGTCCATCGGATTCTGGGCGACCACCTCACCACCCTTGGCAGTCCAGGCCTTTTCGATCATGGATGCCCAGATCTTGGCATACTCGTGGGTTGCACCGCCCATGGCCAGCTTGGTGCCCCAGTTCTCCAGAGCGTAGTCGGTAAAGGCATTCACGTAGCCATCAAACGTAGGCGGGATCCGCACGGTCAGGGGGTTACCCTGTTCGGTAATGGTCGGAACACTGGTGTAGGCCATTACGAGGAAGTCGTCTTCCACGTTGAAATCCATCAGTGCGAAGATGCCCCCGGAATGGGGAACAAACACCGCCGGCACGTCAGATTCCTGCTTCAGGCGCTTGGCGTTGGTAGCCGCCTGTGCCGGAGAGTACTGGTCGTCCAGAGCGACGATGTTGATGGTGGTTTTCTCACCATCCAGATCGAAGCCACCAGCCTCGTTGATTTCGTCCGCTGCCATGCGCAGGCCGGACAGAACGTTTTCACCATACAGGGCAGCACCACCGGAAAGCGGTCCGGTAAAGCCGATGTTGACCTCGGCCGCCATGGCGGAACTCATGCCCATTGTGGTTGCTACAGCAACTGCCAGTCCAAGCTTCTTCGCTGTTTTCATTGTTTTCTCCTGGTTTTGTTTCGCCTTTGTTTGACAGGCGTTTTGTCAGGGTTGTTGTACAAGCGAGTTTCCGGGGCCTATCAGGCCCCGATGTATGCTTTGCGCACTTCCTCGTTACCCAGCATCGTTTCACGGTCGCCGTCCATAACGAGCTGGCCGTTCTCCATAACGTATGCATATGTGGCAATTTTAAGTGCCGCAAAGGCATTCTGCTCAGCCAGAAGCACCGTGGTGCCAAGGCTGTTGATCTGTTGAATGGTCTCGAACATCTGCTTGACCACCAGGGGAGCCAGACCCAGTGACGGCTCGTCCAGCATCAACAGACGCGGACGGCTCATCATGGCGCGGCCGATGGCAACCATCTGCTGCTGACCACCGGAGAGGGAACCCGCCGGCTGATGGGACTTTTCCTCAAGAATCGGGAACAGTTCCAGCACCTCATTCAGGCGTTTCCTGTTGCCTTCCCGATCCTTGCGATGCACGTAGGCGCCCAGCATGAGGTTATCGTGAACGCTCATCTGCGGGAACAGCTGGCGGCCTTCAGCGCACTGCACCACCCCCGCATTCACTACCGCACTGGCCTTCATGCCATTGAGGATCTTGTCCTCGAACTCGATGTTGCCGGCTGACGGCTTGATCAGGCCACTGATGGCGTTAAACAGTGTGGACTTGCCGGCACCATTGGCACCCAACAGTACCACCAGTCCGCCGGTATCGACGGTCATGTTGATGTTGTTCAGCGCCTTGAAGCTACCATAGTGGACGTCGACATTCTTAAGCTGCAGCATCAGCATCACTCCCCAGGTAGGCTTCGATAACCACCGGATTGTTCTTCACTTCATCCGGCGTGCCTTCGGCAATCTTTTCACCGTGATCCAGCACCATGATCTTGTCGGCAATGCCCATGATCATATCCATCTTGTGCTCGATCAGGCACACGGTCAGCCCGTGTTTAACCATTTTTTGCATCAGTTGCGCCAGACCTTCGGTTTCCTCGGGGTTAACCCCCGCCGCCGGCTCGTCCAGAAGGACGATCTTCGGATCCGTTGCCAGGGCCAGGGCAAACGCCACACGCTTGCGCTCTTCCTGGGTACAGTCGGCGATATAGCGGTTTTCCGCGTGGTTCAAGCCAACAAAGTCCAGCGCGTCCCGCGCCTTTTCCCGGGCGGCTTTCTCTTCCGCCTGCAGGCGCCTGGAGTTGATCAGCACGTCCCACAAGCCGGAACGGGTACGCAGCCGGTAACCCACAATCAGGTTATCCAGAACCGTCGCGGTTTCAAACAGATTAGTAGTCTGGAACGTACGGCCAACACCCAGTCTGGCAACATGATCGCAACGCATCGAAGTGACATCGGTGCCATCCAGAAGGATTTTTCCAGACGTAGGCTGATACATGCCGGAAATCAGGTTGAAGAAGGTACTTTTCCCGGCCCCGTTGGGGCCGATGATGGCGTTGATCTGATTGGCGCCAAATTCCACGGATACGTCATTGACCGCAGCCAGGCCGCCAAACATCTTGGTGAGGTGCTCTATTTTAAGCATTGTTACTAGCCTCCTGACTGCTGCTATTTACCTTGCTCTCAGCCTGGACTTTCTTTGGACCCAGCCCCAGGGCCTGGGCCTTGCGATGCATCCAGGTCAGGAAGGAACCACACACACCCAGCGGGAAGAAAATGACCAGCACCACCAGAAGCGGCCCGAAGATGATCATGCGATATTCTTCGAGGAACTGGAGAGACTGGGTGATCCACACGATTCCCACGGTGCCGACCAGGGGCCCAAACAGCGTACCGATACCACCGACAAGCATGTACATGATCATGTTGAAGGTGTGCAGCACATTGCCGTCCTCAGGCCCTACGAAGCGGATCATACCGGCATACAATGCACCGGCGAGACCTGCATAGGTGGTGGAGATCACGAAAGCCAGAATCTTGGTCTTCATCAGGTTGATACCAAGGGATTCCGCCAGTTCGTCACCGTTACGGATGGCCACAAAGGTACGGCCGACCAGGGACTTCTGGATCCGACCGGTGAACCAGATGATAAACACCAGGAAGAACAGAACCAGGTAGTACAGCGGCATGGTCTCGCGGAAGTTCACCAGACCAAAGCCATCCGGCGCGGCGATGTTGCGCACGCCCAGTGCGCCATGGGTCAGTTCTTCCCACTTGTCCAGAAGCAGGTAGATGATAAAGCCGACACACAGAGTGAAGATGGCGAAGTAGTGCTCCTTCAGGCGCAGGGAGACCGCACCCACCAGGAAGCCCAGAAAGGCGGTCAGGAACAGGGCGGCCAGGAACGCCGGCCAGAAGTTCCAGCCGGCATCGGAGGTCAGCAGTGCCACCGTGTAGGCCCCGATGGCGAAGAAACCGCCATGAGCCAGATTCAGCTGGCCACAGAAACCGGTAATAACGTTAAAACCGTATACGGCAATGGCCCAGATGAAGGCGGTCGCCATCACATAGACCTGATATTCGTTTGATGCCAGGGCCGGAAAGACCAAGGCCAGGGCCAGCAGTACGTATTTGCTGGCCGGATGCATTAACAGGGCTCCAAGCTTGAACATCATGATTAGTGTGCCCCCTTGGCAAACAGACCTTGTGGACGGATCGACAGGATAACCACCAGCAGGGCAAAGGCGATGACGTCCTTGTAGGCGGTGGAGATATAATAGCCGCCGAACGCTTCGGCAAAGCCAATGATCATGCCTCCGACAATGGCCCCCGGGATGCTACCCATCCCCCCCAGGATGATAATAACGAAGGCCTTCATGATTACCAGATGCCCCATGGCCGGGTACACCAGGTTCATGGGGGCATACAGTGTGGCGGCGACAGCGGCCAGAACGCCGGAGATAGCAAAGGTCATCATGGCAACGCGGTTGGCGTCGATACCGACCAGGAACGCGCCTTCCCGGTTCTGGGCCATGGCGATAATCGTGGCACCCACCATGGTCTTGCGCAGGAACAGGTTCAGGGCCACGACCAGGACAACGGTGGAGGCAATGATCAGCATGCCCTGTTCACGCAGAAAGACACCGTCCAGGTTTACCACACCGCCAAACGGGGTGGACATGCGGCGGAAATCAGAGCCCCAGATCATATGCACAACGGCTTCCAGGAACAGGAGGATACCGATTGCGGCAATCTTGTCGTGTATCGGGGGTGAATTGCGCAACTGATGGAAAACCAGGCGTTCACAGACGACGCCCAGTACGGCGACCACGACGGCGGAACCCGCCATGGCAATCCAGTAGTGGACGCCCAGGTCCACCATGAAGAAGTACGACATGAACGCGCCTACCATGTAGAGCGCACCATGTGCGAAGTTCGGGATGTGGAGGATCCCGTAAACAAGGGTCAGACCGAGCGCTACGAGACCGTAGATGCTGCCCAGGGTCATCCCGTTGAAAACCTGTTGGAGAAATGTAGTCAAACCGGCCCCTCCCGTGGCGACGTTGTTTTTGTAGAGTTGCCGTTACCGCAACTGTCATTGATGTTATTGGGTTTCGTTTTCTGCTTTATTGATTTTCTTTTTAGTTAGACGTATTGGCAGAATGCCTCACGCCGATGCACAAGAGTACACTGCACGCATATACTGTCAATAGACAGAATGCGATTTCGCTATGCGAACCTAATTGGTAATTTCAATGATGAAAATGAAATTCTGGCAGGTTCTCGAATCACCCCATGATAGGCGGAGATCCGAACTCAGGTCAGGCACCCCACCAGCCATGCTGGCCAGTGGGGTGGTCACCGATGTGTCGCCTGGCTGATTTGTTAACCAGACGGGATACTTACATCAGCCCTGCTTCTTCCACTCCTCATCCTGCAGGGCCCGCCACATCAGCTTGCCGGTGGGGGATTTCGGCAGCTCATCGACAAACTCCACAACGGAGGGGACCTTGTAGGCGGCCATCTGTTCCCGACACCAGGCGATAATATCCTCCTCACTGGTGTTGCCGACCCCGTCCGGAGACAGTACCACCACCGCCTTGACGGTTTCACCGCGCTTCTCGTGGGGGGTGGAGATAATGCAGACCTCGTGGATGGCGGGATGTTGGTACATCATGCTTTCCACTTCCGACGGCCATACCTTGAAGCCGGAGGCGTTGATCATCCGCTTGACCCGGTCAACCATGTAGAAGTAACCGTCTTCGTCATAGTAGGCCAGGTCGCCGGTACGGAAGAACGGCTTGCCATCGAGCTCGACAAAGGCCGCCTCGGTTTCCGCCGGCCGGTTCCAGTAGCCCACGGTCACCTGGGGTCCGTTGGAGACAATCTCGCCGACCTCCCCCGGCCCCTTCTCTTCCAGGGTTTCCACATCAATGATGCGGGAGTCCACATCAAACACCGGAATACCCAGACACTGGGCCCTGGGGTTGTTGGGTGGATTGATGTGGGTGGCGGCCATGGTTTCGGACAGGCCGTAGCCCTCGACGTAGTCCAGGCCGGTCAGTTTCTTCAGCTTGCCCGCGACGGCCTCCGGCATGGCGGCGCCACCGCCGCCGATGGTCACCAGTGAGCTGATGTCGTACTTCTCCAACTCCGGGTTGGAGAGGAAATCCACCGCCATGGTGACGATGTTGGTCCAGCCGGTCACCTTGTAACGTTCGATCAGCTTGCCCGCCACCTCGCGGTCCCAGCGGGTCATGATGACCATGGTGGACCCGGCGTAGATGGGGCTGTTCATGGAGCCGGTCATGCCGGTGACATGGAAGAATGGCAGGGTACACAGCTGTACGGAATCGGTCGTACTGATGTTCCAGAACGCCCTATGGACCGCCGTGGCCATGGGCCCCCGATGGACGTGCATGCACCCCTTGGGCTGGCCGGTGGTGCCGGAACTGTAGGGGATAACGGCCAGGTCATCCGGTCCGGCGGTATGCCGGCCAGGCTCGTGTCCGGCATTCAGGGCATCTTCCCAGGACAATAGCCCGGGGGCATCCAGGGGTTTGGGGTCGGCCGCCACCTCGGCGGGCAGCGCCAGGTCGGTGGGCTCGCGCACATAGGTGCCATAGGCGGCCACCACCACACGCTCCAGGTAAGTCTGGCCCACCAGCGGTGCGATAAAGCCCGCCAGTTCCATTCCCGCCAGGCACACCGTGGCCTTGGTATCGGAGATGTAGTGTTCCAGCTCGGACGCCCGGTTCATCGGATTGACCGGAATCACCACTGCGTCAGCACGCAGGATCGCGTAGTAACCGATCACGTACTGGGGAGAGTTCTGCATGTAAAGAAGCACGCGGTCGCCCTTGCCGACACCATTCTCCTGCAGCCAGCCGGCCAGGGATTCCACCTCATCAAACAGTTCCTGATAAGTGATTCTGGTGTCGTAGTAGATGATGGCGGTATGGTCCGGATACCGCAGTGCCGAAATCTCCAGGTTGGTAAACAGACTGGTTTGCGGCAGGGTCATGGTCTTGGGCAGCTCTCTGGGCCAGACCTTGTGGTGTCTTGTAAACATTCGGTACTCTCCCGTTAAATCACTTGCAGACTGCAACCGCCCCTGCAGGCCTGTCACCAGCCAACGCAGGGGCGGTTCTGTCATGTTTTCCGCAGGGGAACGGCGACCTTGTTATCGGGCAGCCGGTGCTCCCCCCGCAATGGCGATGCCGACACGCCCCGACGCCTCAGTACCGCCACATCGGCATCGTCCGGCACCTGGTGATCGGTATGCCGGTCAAAACCCAGCCACCAGTATGACAGCCCCCGGCTGTCCTGCCCCGGCAGCAGCCGCGGCCGGGCGATGGACCCGGCCGATTGCGCGGCATACTCCATGGCGCCCACCTGATCCACGGCACAGGCGGGGAAATTCACGTTCCAGCAGCACTTGCTCTGGGTGGCGGTGGGCCACAGGGCACGGATGGCTGCCTCACCCAATTCGGTGACCGGTGACCAGTCGATCTCGTCCCGGTTCGCGAAGGCCTGGCTCAGGGCAATGGCGGGGATGCCCAGGTGCTCGGCGCTCAACACGGCACCGACGGTGCCGGAATACTGGACCGAGTCGCCGATATTGCCCCCGGCATTGATGCCCGACAGCACCAGGTCCGGCGGTGTCTCGCCGAACCATTCCGCCAGGGCATAGAGCACGCAGTCGGCGGGGGTGCCGGACACGGCGTAATGACGCTCGCCATGGCGGTACACCCGCAGCGGATCATGCAGGGAAATACTCTGTCCCGCGCCGCTGCGGTCATGCTCCGGCGCCACGATCCAGACTTCCTCCGCCAGACGGCGGGCAATGTCCACCAGGATCTTCAACCCCGGGGCGGCCACACCGTCATCATTGGTAATCAGGATGCGGCGAACCATGGGGTCCGCCGCGGTCGGCTGGTTCATACACTGATTCCCTTGCTGCCCTTCTGGGCCACGGACCAGCCGGCTTCCGCCAGGATGCTGGCACGCTTGCCCACTTCCAGGGCATCGGCGTTACTGGCATTGCCCGCCAGTGCCCGGGCATAGACCCCCTGCACGATCGCCGCCAGGCGGAACAGGGAGAAGGACACAAACACGTGCCAGTCGTCGATGCCATCGCGGCCTGACGCCTTGCAGTAGCGCTCGATGGTTTCCTGCTCGGTGGGGATGCCGATCTCGCCGAGATCCTCACCCACCACACCGCGCATGCCCTCGAACCCGGAACTCAGGTGGTAGGGCAGGCAGTAATAGGCCAGATCCGCCAGTGGATGGCCCAGGGTGGACAGTTCCCAGTCCAGGATGGCGATGACTTCCGGCTTGTCCGGGGCCAGCATCAGGTTGCCCAGGCGATAGTCACCATGGGCAATGGCGCACTCATCGTTCTTCGGAAGGTTTTCCGGCAGCCACTTCATCAGGTTGTCCATGGCCGGCATGTCGTCGGTCTTGGAGGCCTCGTACTGCTTGGACCAGCGGGCCACCTGGCGGGCGACATAGCCTTCCGGACGACCGAAGTCCCCCAGGCCGACCTTGTTCACGTCCACGGCGTGCATCTTCGCCATGGTATCAATGGCCGCCTCATGGACCGGGCGACGCTCGGCCTTGTCCAGGTCCGGCAGGGCCGGGTGGCTCAGCACGCGGCCTTCCATGAAGTCCATGACGTAGAACGGAGTGCCGATCAGGTCGCTGTCCTCGCACAGCACCCGAGCCTTGGGCACGGGCACATCGGTGTTGTCGGACAGGGCGCGGATCACCTTGTATTCCCGCTCCACCATGTGGGCGGAAGGCAGTGTCTTTCCAGGCGGCTTCTTGCGCAGCACGTAGCGGTTGCCGCCAGAGGTCAGCATGAAGGTGGGGTTGGACTGCCCACCCTGGAACTGCTTGACCTGCAGGTCGTCACCAAAGTCGGGAATTTCCTTCTGCAGCCACGTCAGCAGGGCTGCTTCGTCAAACCGGTGAGCGTCGAGGACGTCGACCAGGTTGGGTCCAGTACTCATAGTAACCTCAGCTAATGGTTTCGCCGCCGTCCGCCACAATCACCTGACCGGTGATGTAGGCGCTGGCCTTGGTGGACAGGAACACCGCCAGCCCGGCGATATCGATCGGGTCGCCGATGCGACGCAGCGGGGTCTTTTCTTCAGCGCGCTTGATGCGAACCGGATCTTCAGTCAGGGCCTTGGCGAAGTCGGTCTTCACGATGCCCGGGGCGATGCTGTTGACGCGGATGCCCTTCGGCCCCCACTCCACCGCCAGGTTGCGGGCCAGGGCCGCTTCCGCCGCCTTGGACACGCCGTAAGTACCGATAGTGGTGTTGCCACGGATACCGGCAATGGAGGACAGCAGTACCACGGCCCCCTCGCCACGCTCGGCCATGCCCGGCAACACCATATTGGTCAGCCAGAACGTGCCTTTAACGTTGGTGTCCATGATCTTGTCCCAGGCCTCGTCGGTCATTTCGGCGGTGGGGCCGTAGACCGGGTTGGTGGCGGCATTGCACACCAGTACGTCGATCTTGCCCCAGGCTTCGATGGTCTTGTCCACCAGGTTCTGGAGCTGGTCCTTCTTGCCCACGTGGCAGGGGATGGCGATGGCTTCGAAGCCTTCCGCCTTCAGCTCACCGGCCACCTGCTCGCAAACCTCGGCCTTGCGGCTGGAAATCACCACCCTGGCGCCCTGACGGGCCATTTCCTCGGCGATGGACCGGCCGATGCCCTTGGTGGACCCGGTAATAAGGGCCACCTTGCCGGTCATGTCGAATAATGGATTGCTCATGTTTCGGCTCCTGGCTCAGTGGGTACGCGGGTAGTTCTTCAGTTCCAGCTTGGCGATGGAATCCAGGTGAACCTCATCCGGACCGTCCGCCAGGCGCAGGGTACGCACGCTGGCGTAGGCGGCCGCCAGGAAGGTGTCCTGGCTGACGCCGGCACCGCCATGAACCTGGATGGCACGATCCAGCACCTTCAGGGCCATGCTGGGCGCGATCACCTTGATCATGGCGATTTCCTGACGGGCCACCTTGTTACCCACGGTGTCCATCATGTGCGCCGCTTTCAGGGTCATCAGGCGGGCCTGCTCAATCTCGAGGCGGGAGCGGGCAATGTCCTTGCGGATGGAGTCGAACTCCACCAGCGGGCGACCGAAGGCCTCACGGGCGTTGGCGCGTTCACACATGGCTTCCAGGGCACGCTCGGCCACACCGATGGTGCGCATGCAGTGGTGGATACGGCCCGGCCCAAGGCGACCCTGGGCGATCTCGAAACCACGGCCCTCACCCAGCAGGATATTGGACGCCGGTACCCGCACATTGTTGTAGTGCACCTCGGCATGGCCGTGGGGCGCATGATCGTAACCGAATACGGTCAGCGGACGCACCATTTCCACGCCCGGGGTGTCCAGCGGCACCAGGATCATGGACTGCTGCTTGTGCTTCTCGGCGGTGGGATCGGTCTTGCCCATGACGATGGCAATCTTGGTGGTGGTGGTCATGGCACCGGAGGACCACCACTTCTTGCCGTTGATCACGTACTCATCGCCCTCGCGGCGAATCTCGGTACCGATGTTGGTGGCATCGGAGGAGGCCACGTCCGGCTCGGTCATGGAGAAGCACGAACGGATCTCGCCTTCCAGCAGCGGCTTCAGCCACTTCTCTTTATGTTCCTCGGAACCGTAACGCTCGATGGTTTCCATGTTGCCGGTATCTGGTGCGGCACAGTTGAAGACTTCCGGCGCCATATGGGAGCGACCCATAATCTCGCACAGGTGGGCGTACTCCAGGTTGGTCAGGCCGGCACCACGCTCGCTTTCCGGCAGGAACAGGTTCCACAGGCCAGCACTCTTGGCCTTGGCCTTGAGCTCTTCCATGATCTCAGTGGGAGCCCAACGGTCCCCCTGGTCCACCTGCTCGTGGTGCTTGTGCTCGTTCGGATAGATGTACTGATCCATGAACTCCAGGAGTTCTTTCTGCAGCTTCTTCGCTCGCTCGGACGGTTCGTACAACATCGTTGTGCCTCTCTTTTATTGGTTGCAGGGACGCCTTCAGATGGGAACGCCCTCGGGGTTCTCGCTGCCGGATCGAATCCTGAACGTACCTTCGGCAATGGCAAGCAGGTTGCCCTTGTCATCGTGGATCTCGCCGGTGCTGTTGAAAATTCGGGTACCGCCGGCACGCTTGATGCCAGTGGCGGTAATGGTGCCACCAGAACACTGGCCGGTAAACGTGGTGGTCAGGGTCAGGGTGATGGCCTTGCGCATGCGACCAGGGTAAGGGCAGTAGGTGCCGGCCTCGGCCAGCACGATATCGAGCAGGGACGAGAGCACGCCCCCATGGATGACCCCGCCCAGGTTCAGGTGCCTGGGTTCCAGGTCCAGCGCAATGACCGCTTTGTCCTCTTCCCAGGACACCTGTCGGTACCCCAGCAGGTTGTGAAAGCCGGGCAGATCCTTGCCACCGCTGATGTGGAGGTTCTGTTGTGCTTCACTCATTACACTTTCATTCCAGGCATGTTCAGTGAGGCGGTGTTGCCGCCATCCACGGGCAGGGCCTGCCCGGTGATGTAGCTGGCGTCGTCGGAGGCCAGGAAACAGATCGCTGCCGCCAGTTCTTCCGGCTTGCCGTAGCGACGCAGTTCACAGCGGGTGCCCAGCTTGTGCTCTTTCTCATTGGCACGGGCGTAATCGAACACGGCCTTGGTCATGCCGGTTTCCACCAATCCCGGGCATACGGCGTTCACACGGACATTAAAGCCGCCCAGGTCGCAGGCCGCGGTCTGGGTCAGGTTGATCACGCCGGCCTTGGACGCGCTGTAGGGATTGCCGCCAGCGCCGGACCGGATACCAGCCACGGAAGCGGTGTTGACGATGGCGCCCTGCTGGCGCGCCTGCATATGGGGCGCCACGTGCTTGATCATCAGCATGGCACCGATCAGGTTGACCCCCAGGATCTTCTCCCAGTCCGCCTTCTCGTTCTCGGTTACCGGAGGATAGCTGCCGCCGGAGATGCCGGCGTTGTTCACCAGGATATCGACCTGGCCGAACTGTGCCACCACGTCGGACACCAACGTCTTGACGGCATCCTCGTCGGACACATCCAGCTTGCGTTCGATATGGGTGGCTTCGGGGGGCATTTGCGCGGCGGTTTCCAGCAAGCCTTCCTCGGACCAGTCCGCCAGGACGACCGTGGCGCCCTCGCCGGCTAGCCTCAGGGCGGTGGCGCGACCAATACCACTGCCGGCGCCGGTAACGATAGCGACCCGCTCAGTGAAACGCATCATAGAGTATGCTCCTTTAACCTTGCACGGGAGCCTGCGCGGTAACACGTTCCAGACTCTCAGGCTTTTGTCGTTGTAGGTTCTGGTGCTTATCAGCTTGATTCGGAATGCATGGTTCCGAAGGAACTGCGTGGGACAAAGCCCCGAAATTCGTTAGGGTGCTTTTCAAATGGCCAAACAGGGCGTTTAATTTGTCACGGCTTCCAGTTTTGAGTCAATATATTCGAAAATAAATTTCACTAGTCAAAACACAACAACGATTGAGGCCCCCAAAATGAGACAAACCGTTGCGGCGATGCCGAATTACGCTCCAGCAATCGAGCAGGAAACCATGGACCCCATCGGCCGTCACCTCCAGGGGTTCGCCCGTACCCAGGGTGAAAAGCCCGCCATCACCGATGAAAAAGGGACGCTCACCTGGGCCGAAATGCTGAGCCGCGCCAACCGCATCGCCAACCGCCTCCGGGAAGACGGCCTGCAGACCGGCGATACCGTGGCCGGCCTGTCCGAGAACAGCAACAACTATATGTGCCTGTACCTGGGCACCCTGATTGCCGGCGGCTGCATGGTGCCCCTGTCCGGCATGGCCAGCGGCGAGGCCCTGGCACTGATGGTGAAGGATTGCGACAGCCGTTTCCTGTTCGTTTCCGAGAAGAACCTGCCCCTGTTCAACGAGATCCGTGACGACCTTGACCGGGTGCAGCCGGCCCAACGGATCGGCCTCGACACCGACGCGGTGGACAGCGGACTGGACCTGGATGCCTGGCTGGGCGACATCACCGATGCCGCCAACCCGGCCGAGGTGACGCCGGACGACCCGTTCAACATTATCTATAGTTCCGGCACCACCGGGACTCCCAAAGGTATACTGCACGACTACCGCTTCCGCCAGCGGCAGTTCGATCGCCTGTCCCGGTTCGGGCTGGACGGCGATGCCATCAACCTGGTGTCCACGCCACTATACTCCAACACCACGCTGGTATCCGCCCTGCCCACCCTGTTCCACGGCGGCACCCTGGTGCTGATGGGCAAGTTCAACGCCCACCGTTTCCTGGAACTGGCGGAGGAACACCGGGTGACCCACGCCATGCTGGTACCGGTGCAGTACAGTCGTATCATGGCCGAGCCGGATTTCGACCGCTTCGACCTGTCCAGCTTCAAACTCAAGCTGTGCACCAGTGCCCCCCTGCGCTCCGACGTGATTGCCGAAGCCATGGAGCGCTGGCCAGGCAACATCCGCGAAGTCTATGGCCTCACCGAGGGGGGCATCTCCACCAGCCTGGATTGCGCCGCCAACCCCACCAAGTGGGATTCCGTGGGGGTCCCGACCGAGGGCGCGGAAGTCCGCATTATCGACGACCATGGCAAGGAACTGCCCCAGGGTGAAATCGGCGAGATCGTCGGCCGGGCCATCTCCATGATGCGCGGCTACTATCATCGCGAGCAGCAGACCAACGAGATGCTGTGGACCAGCCCCGAGGGCCTGGTGTTCTATCGCAGTGGTGATATGGGACGCCTGGACGAGGATGGCTTCCTTTATATCCTCGACCGCCGCAAGGACATGATCATCTCCGGCGGCTTCAACATCTACGCCGTGGACCTGGAGAAGGTACTGCTGGAACACCCTGCGGTGGCGGATGTGGCCGTGATCGGTATTCCCAGCGACCACTGGGGCGAAACCCCGCTGGGACTGGTGGTGCGCAGGGCCGGCGAAACCGCCTCCGAGGACGATATCCTGGCTTTCGCCAACGACAAGCTGGGTAAGACCCAGCGGCTGGCGGCGGTGGAATTCCGGGATGAGCTGCCCCGTTCCATCATCGGCAAGGTCCTCAAGCGGGAACTGCGGGAGCCATACTGGGCCGACCAGAAGAAGTAGCCTTTCGCCGTCCAGTCCCCGTCGAAGAGGCGACCCACCAGCGGTCGCCTCTTCTGCTATGGGCGATTGCGGACAGCCAGGCCCTGCAAGGGCTGCTAGAATCCTCCCTTTCCGACTCCATGCAACCAACGACGTAACGGAATCCCGTGACCGATCCAGAGCCGTCCACCAGCAGCCTGCCCCGCCAGCTGTTCTCCATGACCTGGCCGATGCTGTTCGGGGTCCTGTCCCTGATGTCCTTCCAGTTGGCCGACAGTATCTTTATCGGTCAACTGGGCCGGGACCCGCTCGCCGCCCTGGGTTTCACTGTCCCCATGCAGCAACTCATTACCGGCCTGCAGGTCGGCCTGGGTATCGCCACCACCGCCATTATCTCCCGCACGCTGGGGGCCGGGGACGAACAGCGTGCCGTGCGCCTGGCCGGCCTGGTGGTCACCACCGGCGCCACCCTGGTGTGCCTGCTGGCCCTGGGCCTTTGGCTGCTCCGGGACACCATCATGACCCTGCTGGGGGCCGAAGCATCACTGCTGCCGATGATCCGGCTGTACTGGATGCCCTGGCTGGTGGCCGCCTGGACCGGCGCCGTGCTGTATTTCGGCTACAGCATCTGCCGCTCCCACGGTGATACCAAGCTGCCCGGGCTGATGATGATGGCCGCCAGCCTGTTGAACATCGCCCTGGACCCACTCTACATCTTTGTCTTCGGGTGGGGCCTGCCGGGCGCGCCGCTGGCCACCATCACCTCCTTTGGCGTCGGCTGCCTGGTGATCTACCCGGCCCTGTTCCGGCGGGGCTGGATCGCCTTCGACCTGGCCCGGCTGGAGCTGGGCCAGTCCATCCGCCAGCTTGGCGGCATCATGGCCCCGGCCATGGTCAGTCAATTGATGCCGCCGGTGTCCGCCATGCTGGCCACCGCCCTGGTGGCGGGCTTCGGATCCGCCGCCGTGGCGGCCTGGGGGCTGGGCACCCGGCTGGAGTTCTTCTCCATCGTGGTGGTGCTGGCCCTGACCATGTCCATGCCACCCATGGTGGGCCGGCTGCTGGGCCAGGGGGACATCGGCACCATCCGCAAACTGGTGCGGCTGGCGGTACGCTTTATCGTGGTCTGGCAACTGGCCATTGCCCTGCTGTGGCTGACAACTTCGGGACTGGTGTCCGAACTGTTCACCGCCGACCGGCAGGTCAGTGATGTGCTGGGTGACTACCTGCTGCGGGTGCCGCTCAGTTACAGCGGCCTGGGGGTATGCATGCTGATGGTATCGGTCAACAACGCCCTGGGGCTGCCCATGCGGGCACTGCTGATCTCCACCCTGCGGCTGTTCGCCTGCTACCTGCCCATGCTCTGGCTGGGCGGTCAGCTAGGTGGTCTCACCGGGCTGATGAGCGGCGCCCTGGCCGGCAACCTGATGGCCGGGGTTATGGCGTACCTGCTTTACCGGCGGGGGATGAAGACACTGTCAGCGGCTAGTGTCCCGTCTGGGTAATTCGTTAGCCTACTGCGTGACGCTGAGGCTTCTGGCCAAGGCGCCAGTC
>NZ_JAVVLT010000069.1:0-4034 GCF_036224885.1 Marinobacter sp. OP 3.4 | reverse complement strand
TCTCAAGGCCCTCAGTGGCTCAGTAGGCTAACGAATTACCCAGACGGGACACTAGCTTTTCACGTCACCAGACAGGGCCCCCACCGTGCCGGCAGATATCACCATCGTCCATCTTATCCTGGCCAACCTGGTGGTCCTCGCCGGGTCCTGCCTGCAGGGGGTGGCCGGCTATGGTATCGGCACCCTGGCGGCACCGCTGCTGTTCCTGATTTCACCGGCGTTTATCCCGGCATCCCTGACCCTCAATGCCGGCGTACTGACCGTGCTGATGCTGATGCGTAACCGCACCAGCCTGCAAATCCGGGAAGTGCGCTACGCCATCGGCGGCAGCCTGATTGGCGCGATCCTGGCCGGGGGCACGCTGCTGGTGATCTCCACCCGGGGATTCGAGCTGATCTTCGGCACCCTGATCCTGCTGGCGGTTATGCTCAGCGTCGCCGGCCTGAAACCCCGACTCAACCCGCGCAACAGCGTGATTGCCGGCACGGCTTCAGCCTATATGGGCACCATCACCGCCGTGGGCGGCCCGCCCATTGCCATGATCTACCAGAACGAGAAGGGCCCCCTGGTGCGGGCCAACATGTCGGCCTTCTTCATGGTTGCCAACCTGTTCGTGCTGGTGACCCTGGTGTTTTCCGGCTACCTGGGCGCCATGGAACTCAAGCTGTTCCTGGCCACCGTTCCTGGTGTGTTCATCGGTTTCTGGCTGTCGGCGGGGCTGGTGAACCGGCTGCCCTTCGAGGCCCTGCGCCCGATCATCCTGGGGATTGCGGCCATCGCCGGCCTGGCGGCCCTGGTCCGGGGGCTGATCAGCCTGAACGGCGGCTGAACGTCGCCTTCAGTTCATCAATGCGGGCGTCCTTCTCCTCCCAGAGATGCCGCACCCAGGCCTGGAAGGTATCCCGAAAGGCCGGATCGTTGGCGTAATCCCCCAGGAACAGCTCCGGCGGCACGGTACGGCTGCGGATATCCACCACCACCCGCGACACCTGCCCGCTGAGCAGGTGCCAGAAACCCGGCACCGGCCCGTCCGGGTACACGATGGTCACGTCCAGCAGGTATCGCATCTGTTCCCCCAGCGCCCCCATCACGAAGGCCACACCACCGGATTTGGGCTTGAGCAGGTTGCGGTAGGGGGATTGCTGGTGACGATGCTTATCCGGCGTGAAACGGGTACCTTCCAGGAAGTTGACCACGGTCACCGGCAGGTCGTGGAACTTCTCGCAGGCGCGCCGGGTGATCTCCAGGTCCTTGCCCCGGTCTTCCGGGTGCCGCTCCAGGTGTTCCTTGCTGTACCGCTTCATGAAGGGGTAGTCCAGGGCCCAGAACGCCAGTCCCACCAGTGGCACCCAGATCAGTTCCTTCTTGAGGAAGAACCTGAAGAAGGGCGCCTGCCGGTTGAAGACCTCCACCAGGGCCGGAATGTCGACCCAGGACTGGTGGTTGCTTACCACCAGGTAGGACTGCTCCCGGTCCAGGACGGCCTCGTTGCGGATATCCCAGACCGTGGGTGTCATCAGCCGGAAGATGTTCTTCAGGCCCTCGACCCAGGTCTCGGCGATCCACATGACGCCGATGGAGCAGGCCCGCTGCAGGGGCCGGATCGGCACCACCGCCTTGACCAGCCCCATCACCAGCATGGGGCCGATGCCGATCAGGGTGATCAGCAGGATCATCAGGCAGATGGTCACTGCCCTGGCAAGATGGATAATCAGCACGGGGTTTTACCGCCTTTTCCAACAACTTGAGACTATCTTCAGGGGAATCATAACGTTTCCGGTACCTTGCTTCATCTCCCGCCATGGCCGCCTTTTGGGAAAAGGGATACCATTGCCACTCAACGCCAATAACAATCGATACCAAAAAAGAGGAATACGGAATGACCAAGCAGTTCGATGGAAAAGTGGCCATGGTCACCGGCGCCGCCGCGGGCATCGGCGAAGCCACCGCCCGCGCATTCGCGGAGGCGGGCGCCAGCGTCATGCTGTCCGACATCAACCAGGACGCCGGCGAGAAGGTGGCCGCGTCGATCAATGAGGCTGGTGGCAGGGCTGCCTTCGTGCGCTGCGACGTCCGCCGGTCCGGCGACGTCAAAACCCTGGTGGAGCAGACCATCGAACAGTTCGGGCGTCTGGATTTCGCCTTCAACAACGCCGGTGTCGAGCTGGAACGCAGCAAGCTCGCCGACGGCGACGAAGACCTCTTCGACAGCATCATGGACGTGAACGTGAAAGGCGTGTGGCAGTGCATGCGCCACCAGATACCGCTGATGGTCGAAGCCGGTGGTGGCGCTATCGTCAACACCGCTTCCGTCGCCGGCCTCGGCGCTGCTCCGTCAATGAGTATCTACAGCGCCAGCAAGCACGCCGTGGTGGGCCTGACCAGGTCCGCCGCCGTGGAGTATGGCCGCCGGGGTGTACGCATCAATGCCGTCTGCCCGGCCATCATCGACACCGAGATGTTCCGCCGGGCGCTGGCGGATGATCCCCGCAAGGAAGAACTGCACAAGACCATGCATCCCATTGGCCGCATCGGCCAGCCTGAGGAGATCGCCGCCGCGGTGCTCTACCTGTGCTCCGAAGGCGCGGGCTTTACCACCGGCGTTGCCCTGCCCCTGGACGGCGGCTACACCGCCATCTGAGGCAGCCGGCGGCGGTGTCCGTCGCCGGATCACATATCCTGGCTGCTGGCGAGTTGGCGGGCCAGGCGCATGGCCTCGTTGGTTTCCATCTGCCGCAGGGATTCCACCAGTTCGTGGGTTTCCGGCGTGATGGCCTGCTCGTCCAGGCTGTGGTAGATGTCGATGATCCGATCATGGAAGGCAAAGATCTCCCTGCAGATATCGTCGAACCCCAGTGAATCGAAATGGCTGTCCCTGGGGTCCGGCACCTTCACCGGACTGCGCGTCAGGTAGTCATACAGGCGCGTGTGCAGGGTGTTGGGGGCTGCCTGACGCTCATACTCCTCCGTAATCCGCTCCAGTTCCCTTTCGTGGTCGGCGAGGTAGTTCAGCAGGGCGCGGGCCTGCTCGTTCCTGTTGCCATCGGCGCCTTCCGTGAGGGTCCGGGCCAGCAGCCCATGCATGTTCCTCACCCAGTCAATCAGTTCTTCATAGGTCTTGATTTCCATGGACCCTCCTTTCCGCTGAGATGGCGTATAGCCGTTACCCTACACTTTTCAGACCCGGAACTGTGAGACCAGTTCACGCAGCCGCTCGCCCAGCCGTGCCAGCTCCTGGCTGGCGTCGTTGGTCTGGGTGACGCCGGTGTCGCTGTTCTGGGCCGCCTCCACGATGCGCACCACGTTCTTGTTGATCTCCTCGGCCACCTGGCTCTGCTCCTCGGAGGCGGTGGCGATCTGCGTCACCTGATCGTGGATATGCTCCACCGACTGCTCGATGGTGCTCAGGGCCGAGCTGGCGTGGTTGATGCGCTCCACGGTTTCCTCCGACAGACCCTGGGAGGAACGCATGCGCTCCACCGCACTGCGGGACTCGCGGATAAAGCCGTCGATCATCTCGCGGATCTGGCCGGCGGACTCGCCGCTGCGCTGGGCCAGCTGGCGCACCTCATCGGCCACCACGGCAAAGCCACGGCCATGCTCACCGGCCCGGGCGGCCTCGATGGCGGCGTTCAGGGCCAGCAGGTTGGTCTGGTCGGTGACCTCGTGGATCACATCCAGCACCTTCTGGATCTCGTCACTGCGGGAAGCCAGGGCGTCGATGGCCTCGGCGCTTTCCAGGATATTCTGTGACAGGCTGTTCACCGACTGCTGGGAACCGGCCATGGTCTGGCCGCCGTCCTTGGCCAGGCGGTCCGCATCGGCCCCGGCCTGCTGGACTTCGCTGGCGTTCTTCGAGATCTGGTGGATGGTGGCGGCCATCTGGTTGATGGCGGAGGCGATCTGGTCGGTCTCCGAGCCCTGGACCTGGACCGAGGCGCGGGTTTCTTCAGCCACCCGGCTCAGCTCCTCTGCCGCCGAGGCCACCTGGTTCGTGGTGTCATCCACTTCGCGGATGGTGTTGTGGATCTTGC
>NZ_JAVVLT010000068.1:0-4151 GCF_036224885.1 Marinobacter sp. OP 3.4 | reverse complement strand
GCAAAGCTGAGCTTAATTGACAATAAGCGCGCGAATTAACCGAACGGGACACTAGGCTTATTTCATAACTGACAAACACCGGTTTAGAATCTGTCTATTTCCTATTATTATTAGTTTTAGCTTTTTTCTAGTTCTAGTTATATTTTGAAATAACATTTTCACTGAATCATAGTATGTTCTTGAGGTATAGATTAGCTTTCCATCAGCTCCATAAGAGAAGTATTCATCTATTACCACTGCAACATTGTCAAACTCTTGGCCAATGACCCGATGTGAATTCTTACTAGTAACTTCAGAATATGACTCATGGTGTTCATTGTTATATTGAGATGGCGTCAACCGTAGAACCTCCCAGCCCTCGCTACTTATCAGGGAGATATAATTTTTAACATTTGATGAGTCGGTAAAGTAATCGAAGTCAATATTCCCACAATTTGATACAGCTATATTGTTTCTTTTATTATCGAATAGCACTTTAATGAAATTCGCAATCTCTTTGTTTGTCCTTATTTTGTCCGACAAGCTATATTTGTAAGCACCAACAATAGAATTAATCTTGCCTTCAATATTTGTATGCGCTTCGGACCTTGATAGTGTTTGCTGCCTGTCATATGAAAAAATACAATGGGTATTTTTCGACGCTGCTTCTGCTATTAACTTGTCGAACTGATTTGCGTATATTCGTTGTGTTTCATCGACTACAACTAGATCGACATTGGTCAAGTCGTAATTTCTAAAATCTCTTATGGAGACGATATGCCAGCCTGAGTTGATTAGCCTTTGGTGCCCATCATTCAACTGCCCACAATGCACAACTACGGTTTTCATAGCCCCCATACGAGACTTTACAATATCGTATGTCAACAAAGTTTTTCCTGTGCCTGCTGCTCCAGTTAGTGAAATAACAGAGGCTGAAGAGCTCGTGATGTTTTTAGTAATTTGATTTTTTATTGTCTCTTGCTGTCCAGTCAGAAAATACTGTCCAGCTAGAAACTTGGTCGTTGAATTAAATGGAGAGACCAGATAGTCAGAAGGGTTGAAAAGAACATCAGGGCTTTCGAGCTTAATTAAGTTTTGACTAGTCAACAACTGGACTAGCGATTCTAATGGTACGGTTTCGATATCACCCGAAGAGTTCAATTGATATAAAACCTTGCTTGTAGCAACAAAACAATAGTTGTGGATGACTTTATTAATATGGTGAAGATAATATTTGTTTCTCGTTAACTGATTTTTTATCTTTTCTTCAGTGCTTTCATTTTTAATCTCAACATTTACTATGTAATTTGACCCAAAGCGGAGCAAGTCAAACTCTTTGCTTATGTGTTGTATTTTATAGCCAACATAAAAATCATTGTAAATGTTGACAAATGACAACAGAGATAACATCTCGTTTATCAATACTTTTATATCACCCAACTCTGCATCATCAATATCTATTTCATAGTGCTCTCTGAATGACTTGTACTCGTCAGGAGCTAATGACTCATGAGCCTGAGAAAGAGATAATAAGTTAATACTTTTCATAAAATTTAATAAATTTCCAACACCGAATTTAGATATTTGAATTCTCAGAACCCTGTGAGATAGTCAGATAGCTTGCCTTAGCAACTAACGCCGCAATCACCCGCTTGTCGGGTGCATTGCTTTGTTATGCGCTTTCTCTGCAAGTGCGTTGATCGCACATTCATCTAACCGGGCACGCCGTACCTCTTCGAATATCCGAGCGCCCGAGCGCTCGTAGAAGCTCCTTCCTCGATCATTGTCGGTAGCCACGATCCAGTCAATACGCCCGCAGCCAGTATTCTGAGCGAGGATACACAGCTCTGAGAGTAGAGCTTCGCCCACACCGCTTCCCCGGAACTGCGGATAGACAAACAGATCGTCTAGCCAGATGCCAGGCTTGGCAATGAACGTGGAATAGATACTGTAGTACGTCGCGATACCCACGGCCTCGCCTGACTTCATGGCCAAGAGCGCAAACGCCTTGGGTTGTTCGGAGAAGAAAGCTTCCTCAATGTCAGCTTCCGTAGATTGAAGCGAATTCAAACACCCATCGAATTCCGCTTTTCCTCGAACAAGGTCGAGTATCGCAGGAACGTCCGCTTTTTCTGCCTTCCTGATTTCAATAATAAGAGTACCCTCTCTATGGATGCGCATAACGCCGCCAACACGCGCAGCTTTGTAGTGAAGGCGAAGCCGCAACCGAAATGGTGTCGCTATGCTTGGATTGGTTAGTGGCAGACGCCCGTGACGTTGGCTCTTGCCCAAAGCAGGCTCCCATGAAGCGTTGGCCGCCTACATTCTCTGCGGAGTGGTTGCCTCTCTAGTTCAGGCAACCAGCAGGTGACGTCTAACCGCGTGCTGTGCATCAGTCTTTCATATTCTTCCACGCGAATACCGAGGCCAAAATAATGATACCGATGGCAGCACCAAAGTATAACGTAGCGATCGTAGCGCCAATCTCTACCGCCTGCTCAAGGAACAGAACCACCAGTATCACAACAGCCACTTGGCTTACTGTTATCTTCAAATCATGGAAGCTCTTAATGTCCAGAGGGTTTTGGGATTCTCTGTCATCATCAGACACCGGACGGATGAACAGACGATACAGGCTAACCGCCATGATCTGAAAAGTAATAGCGATCAGCAGGAGATCCAACAGCTTCAGGAGGCGAACCGCGAGGCTCTTGCCGTCGTCAGCAGAGACAGGTATATCACGTACTACATCCAGTGCGGTATTCCAGATTATGTTAACCGAGGCACCATACAAGAGCAAAGATGACACCGCACAGATAACGACTGCCACCCACACCATAAACCGACTACTTCTGAAAACTCTCTCGATCATAATTTCTCCGGGCCGCGTCACAACGTCAGTTACAGACTCACAATTTTCTCTTAGTCGGTTTCACCGGACCATCTACTATCTCGTTAATCAACCTCTAGATTGTGCTTTCTACGGCGTTAGCCGAACACTGGAGCTGTCGGATTACTGCTGGATTACTTCAAACGTTCGTGACCCTGACATGACCTGGAGAAAAGCCACTAACGCCGACCAACACGCGCGGTTACGGAATGGAGGCGCAGCCGCAATGCAGTAACCGTCGCCGTGATTGGTTTGGTTAGCTGAGAGTACCGAGAGTGCGATGAACCCTGATCCCTGGCAACCAACATGACAGCTTGCTCCGATGCCCTCTGGCACCGACAAATGCCGATGCACTGTGTTTAAACACCGCCTTTGATGCGGTGAACGAACCTGAACTCAAGATTAGCAGATCCGGACCGTATTTTCGGTGGATAGCCCCGCAAGGCGAACACCGATTTCTACACCAACACCTGCGACCGATTGAGCAACCAACCTGGACGCGGACTCTAAGGACCGGCCTTGGCAAAACCACGAACCTTGCCGGTTATGCTACCCGCTTTCGGCCAAGGACGGTGGCACCAAGCTACCCAAAAGGAACGAGGTAGTAGCAGCTAACAGCTTATTAGTTTGCTTTCTTATTAAACCGCAACACCATCACCCAGTCCAATACTGCTTCACAACCTGAATAACCTCGATTTTTCAGATCATTACCCCTCCATCTCAGGGGGCTTTTGAGCTTTTGGTTCTGTGAAAAGTGTGCACGCGGGATATTTATGCACGTTTTTGCACGTTAAATCCAGTGGGTCGAATTTTTCCCATGCTGAAACAGATACCTACAGAGATGCATTGTGAAAAGCGAGCAGGGCCGTGCAAATTAAGCCGCAAGAATTTTGGCGTTTTTGGGTGTTTTTTATTATAACTGTACGTACATACAGCATTCAGCCACGGAGGGCGAGCGTGTCGAAATCACCGTTTCTACAATCGGTCCGCACAGAAATTAGGACAAAGCAGTACAGCTACCGAACCGAGAAGTCCTATCTTTACTGGGTTCGTCAGTTCATCCTTTTCAATGACAAGAAGCACCCAAAAGTCATGGGTAATCACGAAATTGAGCGTTTCCTGAATCACCTCGCCGTCAATCGGGGAGTCAGTCCGGGCACTCAAAATCAGGCGCTATGCGCGATTATTTTTGTCTACAAGCATGTGCTGAAGCGGGAGATTGAAAACTGGCAAGCCCCCGATATCCTAGACGCCTGACAGCTGCTTAAAATACTGCTTTTCG